>CADBRW010000070.1 GCA_902797155.1 uncultured Lachnospiraceae bacterium | reverse complement strand
TTTTACTTTGGCAGTATAAACATTCAATGGTTCCATTTTGTATTTCTTGATCGCCTGTTCCACTGTCATGGTAAAACACCCCCTAAATAAACGATTGCGATTTCGCTTATCTATAATTATATTGTCTATTATAAACAAAGTCAACTGTAAAATATGGCCAAAGTTCATCAAAAAAACGGAACAATTCAAAAAATGATTTCGTCATAATGACAAAAGACAAAGATATGGAGAATTACTACCAGAGATTTGAAGAACAACTGAATCGGAGTGAAGGGGACAGACTGCTTCTTCATGCCTGTTGCTGCCCCTGCAGCTCCCATTGCCTGGAGGTTTTGGAGAGTCATTTTTCTGTCACAGTATTCTTTTATAATCCGAATATTGACACGGAAGAGGAGTATGAAAAACGGTATGCGGAGCTGGTGCGGTTTGTAAATGAGGCGCCCTTTGCGAAGGATGTGCAGACGGTGAAGGCACCTTTTTGCCCGGAGGAGTTCTATGCCATTGCAAAAGGGCGGGAACAGGAACCGGAACGGGGGAACCGCTGCTATCTGTGCTATAGGCTCCGGCTGGAGCGGACTGCGGAGTATGCCATGGAACACGGATTTGACTGCTTTTCCACCACGCTTTCCATCAGCCCCTATAAGAATGCTGTGTGGCTGAACGAGATCGGAAGGGAGGAGGAACTGTTCCTCCGGGAGAAGCATGGGGAAGAACAGGTGCCATATTTCCTTTTCAGTGATTTTAAGAAGAAGAACGGATACAAGCGATCCATCGAGCTGTCCGCTGAGTATGGTCTGTACCGCCAGGATTACTGTGGATGCAGGTACTCCAGAGAGGAACGGGACAGAAAGAAGGCGGAGCGTCTTGCGGCGGAACAGTCCGAATGAAGGAAGGATGCAGGTGGGAGGTATCTTAGCATGGGAGAAGCTTACGGCGAATTCGCCGGAGTCTACGAAGCATTAATGGACAATGTCCCTTATGATATATGGTTTGACCGGATCCGGGAGCTCCTGGATCAGGACGGGATCCGGGATGGGATCGTAGCGGAGCTGGGTTGCGGAACGGGAAGCATGACCCGTCGTCTCGCGTCTGCCGGCTACGATATGATCGGGATCGATGCCAGTCCGGATATGCTGGAGCAGGCCCGTGAGTACAGCGGAGAGGATCCGGAAGGGATCCTGTATCTCATGCAGGATATGCGGAGCTTCGAGCTGTACGGCACAGTTCGTTCCGTGGTGTGCTGCTGCGACAGCATCAACTATATCACGGAACCGGAGGAAGTAGGGGAGGTCTTCCGGCTGGTGAACAACTATCTGGATCCCCGGGGGCTTCTGGTCATGGATTTTCATACACCGTATTACTACGGCACGGTCCTTTCGGAACGAACCATCACCGAGGTGCGGGAGGACGTGGCCATGATCTGGGAGAATGAAGAAGCGGAGGACGGTCGGCACCGCATTTACCTTACGGTATTTGAGGAGCAGGAGGACGGGTCCTACGAACGGTTTGAGGAAGTGCATGAACAGCGCGGCTATTCCATGGAAATGCTGCGTCAGCTGGCGGAATCGGCCGGATTGGTTGACATTCACTTCTATGACGGATATACTGAGAAACCGGCGACAGAGCAGAGCGAGCGTATCGTGATGACTGCGCGGGAACACGGGAAGTAAAGGTTGATATTATGAACGAATGGAAGGATGAGATCCTACAGGGCATGACGGCCGGAAATGAGGTTCGTTACTACCTGGCCTATACCAGGTCCTTGGTAGAGGAGGCCCGCAGGATCCACGAAACAGGTCCCATCGTTACGGCGGCACTGGGCAGAACGCTGACGGCAGGCGCCATGATGGGGGCTATGTGTAAAAATGAGACGGATGTGCTGACACTGCAGATCAGCGGGGACGGCCCCCTGGGTTCGGTTACCGTGACGGCAGATGCTTCTGCGCGGGTGAAGGGTCTGGCCAGGGTGAAGGATGTATATCTTCCGGCAAATCAGACCGGACACCTGAATGTGGGCGGGGCCATCGGGCGTGGTGTACTTCGAGTGATCAAGGATATCGGAATGAAGGATCCCTATGTGGGACAGACAGAGCTGGTTTCGGGCGAGATCGCTGAGGATCTGACCTATTATTTTGCTGCCAGCGAGCAGATCCCGACCTCAGTCGGACTGGGGGTTCTTCTGAATAAGGAGAACTATGTGGAACACGCAGGCGGATTCATCATCCAGCTGCTGCCCTTTGCCAAGGAAAGCACCATCCGCTGGCTGGAGGAGGTTCTGGCAGGCGTGCATTCAGTGACGGAGTATTTCGCGGACGGCTACAGCCCGGAGGATCTGGTACATGTGCTGCTGGGGGCGGATGCCACCATTGAAAGACGGCTGACGCCGGAATACCGGTGTGACTGCAGCCGGGAACGGGTGGAGAAGGCGCTCATCTCCATCGGAAGAAGCGAACTGGAGCAGATGATCAGCGACGGAGAACCCGTGACGCTGCACTGTGATTTCTGCAATTCGGATTATACATATTCCGTTGAGGAGCTGAAGGAACTGGTTCAAAGGCTGTAAAGGCCGAAACGGATATTGCAGGATTCTGCATGCCCCGGTTATTTTAGGAGGGACATGATATGAAAATGTGGGGTTTCATTTTCGGAGGAGCGATCATAGCCGCAATCTTAAGTATCTTCTTTCTGTGGACACGGTTCTGTAAGTTTGGGATCGTACAGAAGCTGTCGGGGGGCCGGAAATGGCTGCGGCGGCTGTTGGGACTATTCCCCATGCTGGTCATCGGGATCTTTATGGTATTCAGTCTGGTGAATACCGGGATCGTTGTGATCCATATGTCCTTCTACTGGCTGATCGCCGAAGGGATCGGTGCACTGGTACGCAGGCTTCGGAGAAGGAAGAAGGACAGCAGTGATGCAGAGGGAACGGATGACCGGGAGACCTCTGCAGAAGAGAAGAAGCAGGGACGGGAAAAGGGCTTCCATCCGTACTGGATCGGTATTATCGTGCTTTGTATCGAGCTTTGCTATTTCTCTATCGGATGGTATCAGGCTCATCATGTATGGGAGACGGATTATCAGCTGGTAACCGAGAAGGATCTGGGTATGGAACGGCTCCGGATCGCACAGATTGCGGATTCGCATATCGGAACTACATTTGACGGGGAAGGCTTTGCAAAACATCTGGAGACCATACAGGCGACGGAGCCGGATCTCCTGGTCATCACCGGCGACTTTGTGGATGATGATTCCACGAAGGAGGATATGTACCGCAGCTGTCTGGCACTGGCAGGTTTCCGCTGTAAATACGGGGTTTACTTCGTCTACGGAAATCATGATAAGGGATATATGAGATACCGCAACTTCACGGCGGATGAGCTTAGGGAAGCTCTGGAGGCCGCAGGCGTACATGTTATGCGGGACGGCGTGGAGCTGGTAGACGGGAAATTTTATGTGATCGGACGACAGGATAAGTCGGTGGGTGACAGAGCCCCCATCGGACAGATCGTTTCCATGCTGGATCAGTCCAAGTACATGATCATCCTGGATCATCAGCCCAACGATTATGATGCGGAGGCGGCCACTGGAGCGGACCTGGTGCTTTCCGGACACAGCCACGGCGGACAGATGCTGGTCATGAAGCTGGTGGGAGGACTTATCGGTACCAATGATCAGACCTACGGAATTGAAACAAGAGATAAGACAACTTTTATCGTAACATCCGGAATTTCGGACTGGTCCATCAAATTCAAAACGGGCTGCCGCTCGGAATTTGTGATCATCGATGTTACGCAACAATAACGTGCGAAGGAGAACGAACGTAACATGCTGAATTCGATACTGGCAGATAAAATGCCTGAATGGGTAATCTATACCATCGCGGCGGGATGCGGATTTCTGATCACGCTGCTGCTTCTCTGGAAACCGTTTTCCTTTCTGCCGAAGGACGGTGGAAAGAGAGTGGAGACTCCGGACGGAAAGATCGTGGTGATCAATGAGAATTCCAACGGAAAGGTGACCGGAACGGGCCTGGTCTTTGTCATCGTATTTCTTCTTATGTCGGTGCTCTTTCTGACGGTGGATGCGGAACTGCTGATCTATGTGGGGCTGATGTTCCTTATGATGCTGACAGGTTATCTGGATGACGCGGCCACCACACCCTGGGGAGAACTGGTAAAGGGTCTTCTGGATCTGGTACTTTCCGTGGGAGCGGTAGTCACATTTCTTGCATTCCACGGTTCGGATATCGTATTCTTCGGGAATACGATCCATATGCCGGTCTGGCTGTATGGCATTTTAGGCGTGATCCTTATGTGGACCTCCATCAATGTGACCAACTGCTCGGACGGTGTGGACGGTCTCTGCGGAAGTGTGTCCGTGGTTTCACTGGTGGGATATTTTCTGCTGTTCAATACGGAAATGCCGGTCTATGGTCCCATGGGACTCATCATGGTAGGGGTTCTGGTGGCATACCTTATCTTCAACTGGAATCCCAGCAAGGTTCTGATGGGAGATGCGGGGTCTCGGACCATCGGTTTTCTTCTGGCACTTCTGGCGATGCAGAGCGGACATCCATTTATCTTCCTGCTCATGTCCCTGGTCTTTATCTTTGACGGAGGAATGGGACTGATCAAGGTGTCCCTGATCCGATTCTTAAAGATCAATGCATTTCCGAATGTGATCTTCCCCTTCCATGATCAGATGCGGAAGAGGATGGGGGTTCCCATCAAGGCAATCCCGCTGATCTTCGCCATGAGCCAGGTGGCCTTCTGCGCAATAGCCGCCATCATCGTCTGATATTGCATTTAACTGAATATCCGGTTTGACATGAAAACCCCTCCGAGAGTGACAGTACGCGGAATATATGGTATAATAATATATCTATTGGTGTGCTGAAAACCGGGGGGGTTTTTATGCGGATAGCATTTGTGTTTATTTTTGCATTTCTATCCATAGCACTGGCAGTCTGTTCCAGGGATACTATTTTGCAAACCCTCTGCCGTTAGAGGATTTTATGACATACTATGAAGGCAGTTTAAAGTAGCAGATGAGAAGAAAGAGATCAAAAAAGCATATCGGACTATGGATACTTCTGGGAGTTCTGATCCTGCTCCTTCTTGGAGGGGTTGCATGTGGGTTTATGGCTTACAGGTTCTATCAGAATATCCGTCCGACTCTGATCGTGGAGGCAGGCGGCTCTTTGCCGGATGCCTCCGCTTTTCAGGAGAATGTGTGGGATTCCATTTGGATGGAGACGGATCTTTCGGGGATCGATACAACCATAACCGGGATGCATCAGGTGGAGTTCAGTTGGGGACCGCTTCATAAAACCGCAGAGCTGCATATCCTGGACACCACGGCACCGACGGGTGAAACCAGGGATGTGGTATGCGCGCTGGGTGAGGAACCGACAGTTGAGGATTTTGTTGTAAAGAAGGAGGACGTGACCGGTGTAACAGCCTTCTTCTACAATCAGCCGGATTATTCCAAGGAAGGAAAACAGAAGGTGACTGTCATCCTTGAGGATGGGAATGGGAACCGTACCACATTTTGGCCGGAGCTCACCATTTATAATCCGGAGAGAACGCCGGTGATCGACGGAGCTGTGGATATCACGATTTATCAGGGCGATTCCATTTCCTATCGGACGGGTGTCAGTGCTACAGCGGACCAGGATCCGAATCCTCAGTTGGAGATCGACAATTCCAAGGTCAATCTGAATGAGCCCGGAGAATACCCGGCCTATTATAAGGCAACAGACCGCTTCGGACGGTCCACCACGGTTCAGATCCGTGTGAAGGTGAAGGAGAAGGACCAGGCTTATTACGATCAGATATTGCTGAATCAGCTGGCGGACGAGGTGATCGCGGAAGAAGTGACCCCGGAGATGGATGAGATCGAGAGGGCCTTTGTCCTTTTCAGATGGGTGAGAAGACATGTGCCATGGAGCAATGTCAGGACCGAAAGGGATCCCATCGGACAGGCGCTGGCGGGAATGCAGGGGCATGCGGGAGACTGCTACACACACGCCATTACCTATAAGACACTGCTGGATCATCTGGGTGTGGAGAATATCATGATGAAGCGTTATCCCGGACCGGGGGTACACTACTGGCTGCTGGTAAAGATCAACGGGAGCTGGTATCACGTGGATCCTTCGCCGATCTATATGGACCGGCTGATCTGCTTTATGTGTACGGATCAGGATGTCGCCACATTTTCGGAGACAGTCAGACCCCATTATTATGATTATGAGTACGGGCAGTATCCGTATACGCCGGATACCAGTCCGGTTTATGTTGTGCGCCAGAACGGGGATTATGTCCTGAAGAGGGAATGATATCTGCGTTGAACGGCTCGGTATGGGAGAAGCCGGAAAAGGGAACAGGATGAGAAGAAGAGATAAAAGCAGAATATCACATTTCATACTGACGGCCCTCCTTCTGTTTGGTCTGACGGCTTCCGGCGGGTGCGGTGCATCTCAACCGAAGAGCACGGAGACCGGGCAGAGCACGGCTACGGAGCAGCAGACGAAGCAGAGCACGGCTGCAGAGCAGCAGACGGGGCAGGGCGCGGAGAAAGACGCTGCGGAGGTTTCCACCGGAACGAAGGAAGCCGGGACGGATGTAGCGGAGCGTGAGACAGCAACAGAGGAGAAGGCGGAAACGACAGAAGAGGAAGGAATTACCTTGGATGCTTCCGGTACATTTCTCTCGGCAGACGGGACAGTGTGCAGTAACCAACCGGTCTTTTATGAGGGGGCCTGGTATTTCGCCGGCGGAGACGGAAAGCCCTCCGGAGGGCCTCACCGTGTGGACGGAGTCCTGTATCTTTTTGATGAAAATGGGAAACGCGTGGAAACCGAGGGGTGGACTGTCTATGGCAGGAAGACCTATTATGTCAGTGAGACCGCCTCTCTCATGAGAAACGGAAGAAAGCGGATCCAGGGGAAGGACTATTTCTTTAATTCACTCGGTGAACTCCAAAAGGGGAAGATCGAGATGGATGAGGACTATTTCTATTACACGGATTCGGACGGCGCATTTCTCAGGGATCAGGAATTCACCTTTGAAGATATGCGGTATTATGCGGATGAAGAGGGAAAGGTCCTGGCAGGGAGCCTGTTCTCCAAAGCTCAGGAGTACCGAAGCGATACGGAGTATCTGATCCTTACAAATCTTACGACCCAGAAGGTGGCGGTGTTTCAGGGAGAACAGGGGAAGTGGCATATGATCCGTGAAATGCTCTGTGCCAGCGGGGCACCCATCAATCCTACACCGAAGGGAGAGTATTATACCACCACCCATGTGGAGCATTTCGTGAATCACGGCATGCGGGCCTGGTACGGGACCGGTTTTATCGGAGGGCTCTATCTGTTCCACAGTCTGCCCTACGAGATCGATTCCACCCCGAAGGTATGCGTGGAGCCGGAGCTGGGACGTCCGGTGTCCCACGGCTGTGTCCGCCTGGCCTTGGAGGATGCCAAGTGGATGTACGATACCCTGCCGCTATATACCAAGGTGGTGATCTACGAAGACTAGCGCTAGTTTACATAATCGGTGCCTGTCACCTTTACAAAAGTGTTACGAAATAACGATACGAAAAAGGACAGGATGAGGTCAGACCCCCTTCATCGGGGAGTCTGACCCCATCCTGTCCCTTTCTCTGTTATGCCCTCATCTGTAAGGTGTTATAGCTTCGTTCCGCATTCGCTGCAGAACTTGGTGCCCGGCTGGTTTTCGTTGCCGCAGTTCGGGCATTTGCAGGATTTGCTGATGGGTGAACCGCATTCGCTGCAGAACTTGGTGCCCAGGGCCACCTGCGCACCACAGTTGGGGCAGCGCTGGGTTCCAAGGGGAGCACCGCATTCGTTGCAGAACTTTCCTGCGCCGGCCGGCTTGCCGCAGTTGGGGCAGACAGTGGTGCGTGTCTCCAGCTTGCCCTGCCATACCGTGGCTGTTTCGGCAGCCTCGTCGATATTACGGCGCATGGCTTCATTTCTGGCCTTTGCCACATAACTGGCTTCTCTCGGTGCGCATTCCGTGCAAAGTCCTTCTTCCTCATTCCAGCAGTCTTCACAGACCCATTTATTACAGGAAGGGCATTTCCGGAACTGCGGACGTACTTCCTCCTGCGCGGCATCAAAGGCAGCTTCCTGCTCCTTACGCCACTCCGGAGACTGGTTCTCGTAGCGGTCGCCGATGTAGTCGGATCCGCGGGCGATGGCATTTCCGATATCACCTCCCACGCCCCGCATCAGACCGCCGAGAGTGGCGGAGAAACCGCCGAAGCGCTGAGTCTTCTGTTTCTTCTGATAGGTCGAGGAAGGTGTAAATGTACTTCTGAACCCATTTCCACAGCAGTCGCAGAAGAATTCAAACTGAAATCCTGCTTCTGTTGAAAGCTCACTGTAGTTTCTTGTAAATGCATGCAGCATGATCGGTCCCCCTCTCATTATGATAACACAATACCTTCTCCTTGTGTGAGGCTCACACTCTGTTCTCATTTTATCAAAGGAGATGCACGGTGACAAGGGCATGTGGGAAAGAAAACTCACATTTTCTTCACTTGATGCGTCTCTAAGGCGGATGGTATAATTATTATGAAGTTTTTTGTTTTGTTCTATGAAAGAACTGATCGCCGAAAGGAGGTCGCAAATGAAGAATCAAAGGAGGAAGAGATTCCATCGTTTTTTGGCGATGTTTCTTGTTATCGCACTCTCAGCAGGGCTTTATTCGCCGGGGGTATATGCTGCCGAACCGGAAGATGAAGTAGTTGCCGGGGAAGAGAATTCTGATGCCGTTTTGTCGGATGATATGGCTGAATCGGACGGGATTGCATCAGCGACAGATGGTGATGTATCGGAGGAATTTCAGCCGCTGGATGACACGTCGGATGAAAATGAGACGGAGGCCGGGACATCGGATGAAAATGTGACAGAAACTGAGGCATCCGATGACGAAACGGAAGCTCCGGAGGTCGGTGAACAGGAAGCTACTGTGAGTGCGGATGCTTCGGAGGGTAGTGAGCCGGAAGTAGCTGCAGGTACGGATGCTTCCGTGGCTTCGGATGTGGATGTATCGGAAGCTGCAGTGGCAGATGAGAGCGTTCCTGTCGCGACTGAAGGTACAGAGGAGGAAGACAGTGTCGGACCGCAGCGTGCCCCGGCTGCTACGGGGCTGGTGCTTGCTGAGTCGGTCGGAACCGTTCAGACACTGGCAGGCGGTCTTAGAGTGGATGGCGGCTATGGATACGCAGAATTTGAGATAAAACTGAAGAACAATACCGGGAAGACCCTGGATTGGGCCGGCGCTATTGATAGGGTTAATGGAAGGTATGACGTTGATAATTATACGAATGAGGTGGCAAACGGGGAAACCTTTACGCTAAAGGCCGTAGTGCAGGGCTGGGGAGACCCTCTGAAAGCCGGAACCTACAATGACACCATCGTGATCAAAGCGTATGCCAAGGACTCGTCGGACACTTATCAGGTGAATGTCCCCGTTACCCTTTCGGTTTCGAATCCCACGGGCTCTATAAAGCTGGGAACCATATCCTATGACAGTTCAAAGCAGCAGTATAAGTTTGATCATGTTTTCACACCGGGGCAGACCTACAACCTGGGTACTTTGAATGCATCTAAATTCACGGATGATGAAGAGACATATTCTATGACTACCAGGATCTCCTTCCAGAATACCGGCGAAGGATACCTGTATTTCGACCATTTTTCCATTGAAAATGAAAATACATATAACAGGTTCTATATGAACGGAAAAGGGCTAACACATAGATACGTCTGGGTCGGAGGACACAGTCTGGTGCATTCTGATTACACCACCATCACGGTGTATGCGGACAACCTCGCTGCGGGAACCTATACGGCAGATCTGGTTGCCTATGTAAAACCCTACCGACTGAAGGTGCTGAATGCTTCGGATACGGTTGCGGGATATGGTGATGCGGAAACAGGAGAGATCCGTATACCCATCTCCTTTACCGTGACCGGGACAAATCCGAATCTTCCGACTGCGGTAAAGGATCTGAAGGCCCAGGGTATGGACGGACAGGTTCAGCTGACATGGAAGGATCCGGACCGCATGGGCGGGATGTTCCACATTTTCCGTAAGGAAGGGAAGGAAACAGCTACAAGATTTGAGGACATTGATCTGGACGAATATGAGGGCATCGGTGAAGTGTCCACCACGGAACCAAGAAGGTTTCTGGATTCCCATGTGGAGAATGGAAAGACCTATTCCTATCTCATCACCATGGGTGAGTATGGTTTCTTTGAAAGGGCATATAACTGTATGCCTGTTTCCGCCACACCTTCCGCCGGCTCCGGCAGGATCCTGCGCGCTCCTGAAATAGATAGGGAAGAGACTGACCGGGAAGGATATGTACGTTTCTACTGGACTTTGGATTACGATGACGACGGAACCTATGACCGGGACGGAACCGAGGATGGGATCGACCATTTCCTGGTTTACCGGGACGGACTTCTTGTTGCGCAGGTTGATCGAAGTGACATTCAGAACCTCATGAACTGGAATCAGTCGGAATGGATGGGTTATAAATGGTCCGCTGAGCTTGAACTGCCGTATTCACCCCATGTGTATCATTTCCAGGTACGTTCCGTGGGAACGGACGGAAGTATGGGAGAAATGAGTGAGTCCTACGAATGGGAGTACAAGAAGGATGGTCTGGATTCCATCGTTGCCTGCGTATACTGGGATAAGGACAACAAGTACCTGGAGGTAAGCGCAGTTACCGATGCCGTGCAGTACAAGCTGTACAGAAACGGAGCCTATATCGGTACATTTCTTGGGGATCAATCCTATGTGGACAAAAATATCACAACAAAGCAGACCTACACCTATCGTATGGTAGCATATGAATATGGATTGGACGGAGCAAGCTCCGAGATTCAGATCTATACCGATCCGAATGTGGATATCTATGAGCCCTATAACAATTATGTTCAGTATCGCATCGAGAACGGGAAGGTTTATACGGAAATATCCCCTGCACCGGATAGAGACGGCGTATACCGTCTATATAGAAACGGTACCGTGATCCAGACGGTTTCGTCGGTGAATCCGAATCATGGAACATACATCCTGACGGACGAGCCGAAGGAGGACGGAACCTATATCTATGCACTGGAGATCACGGGGATCAACAACCGGTTCAAGTATACCTGTTCAAACAGGTTTACCTACGTGAAGGATTCCGATGTGGTGCTTGAGGATGAAAGGCCCTCTGCTCCGAAGCTGGAAGCCGGAGTCGATAACTATTATTATGAACACGTTCACCTGGAATGGGAGGAGGCAGATCCGGATGAGAATATTCTGGGATACTATCTCTTCCGTTCGGATACGGTTCATGGAACGGAAACCTATTCCGGTGATTTCAGGTACAAGGACCTTTTTGCCACCGACCGTTATATGGTGCTGGAGCCTGAGCTGGTCTATTATGACGATGAACCGGACTGGACAGAGACAGCAGG
>CADBRW010000069.1 GCA_902797155.1 uncultured Lachnospiraceae bacterium | reverse complement strand
CATCGGAAAGCCGGAGAGCTATGTCATGATCGGATTTGAAGACGAGTATTGCCTGTATTTTGCAGGCGAGAAGCTGGAGAAGGGAGCATTTGTCTCCGTTGACCTTCTGGGCTCGCCGAACTCGGCGGCCTTCGAAGAGATGACCGCAGAGATCTGCAGGATCTACGCAGACGAGCTGGGGATCCCCGGTGATCATATCTATGTAGAATACCAGACCACCCGTGACTGGGGCTGGAACGGAAGAAACTTCTAAAGCTTGAAATAGGGGACGGGTAATTTGGGGACGGTTCCGGACAGTCCGGAACCGTCCCCGATTTTTATCTTAAGTAAAGAAAGGATCAGAAAATGAAACAACTCTCTGACTTCCTTGTAGAAAAAAGAATCTGGTTACTCTGTGTTTTCCTGCTTATGGCGGTGGGAAGTGTCTTTTTGATGCCGAAGGTCGTAACGAACACGGACATGTCCAAGTATATGCCGGATGATTCCGAGATGAAACAGGGCAAGGATCTGATGGAGCAGCAGATGCCGGAGACCGCAAAGGTCCAGAGCCAGGTCCGTGTGATGTTTGATGGTCTTACGGATGAGCAGAAGGGTGAGGTGAAGGAACGCCTTGCCGCGATCCCCGGAGTGACCTCGGTGACCTATCAGGCGGACAGTCCGGATTATAACCGGGACGGATATACGCTCTTCGTTCTGAAGTCTGATGCAGAATATGATTCGGACGCATTTTCAGAAATAGAGGAGACTCTGGATCGTGATTTTACTTCCGGTTATACCATGAAGTACAAGAATGACGATCCCAATTCGAATTCACTGACAACCGGTATCATGCTCGGAGCGGTGGGCATCCTGCTGTTTATATTGCTCGTAATGAGCAACTCCTGGCTGGAGCCGGTGATCTTCCTGATTTCAGTTGGCTTTGCAGTCGTGATCAACATGGGGACAAATGCATTTCTCCCCAATGTTTCCAAAATGACGAATTCCATCGCGGCGATCATGCAGCTGGTACTGTCCATGGATTATGCCATCATGCTGTCAAACCGTTATCGTCAGGCGGCGAAGAAGACGGAGGACGGGGTAGAGGCCATGAAACAGGCGGTCCGCAGTGCGATCCCGTCCATGTGCAGCAGTGCGGTCACTACCATTGTGGGACTTCTTGCACTCTGCTTCATGAGCTTTAAGATCGGCGGCGATATGGGCGTCGTATTTGCCAAGGGTGTTTTCTTCAGTCTGCTGGGATGCTTTGCCGTGCTTCCGGCCATGCTCCTGATCTTCGACAGACCGATCCGGGCAACCGCCAAGAAATCATTGAATGTCCCGACCGGTTTTCTGGCCACCTTCAGTACGAAGTGCAGATATTTTATCGCTGCAGGATTTGTGATCCTCTTTGTTGTGGTATTTATTCTGAAGGGAGGGTCCGTGATCTCCTTTGTCATGCCGCAGAGTGACGATGTGACCAAGGTATTCCCGAAGGACAACAATTTCGTGGTGCTTTACAGTAATTCCGACGAGGCGGTGATTCCGGAAATGGCCGAAGAGCTGTCCGGGGGATCCGGGATTCGCGCCGTGAATTCCTACGGGACTACTCTCGGAAAGAAAATGAATGCCGAAGAAATGATGGGCTTTGTTTCCTCCATGTTCGGACTGGAACAGAATAAAATGTTGGATGTCAGCATTTTCAAGCTCTTTTACTACGATCATTATGCAGACAGGTCCGATGAGAAGGTTACACCGAAGGAGCTGCTTAGCTTCTTCCAAAAGGCTTCGGAAGAGAACCCCATTCTTGCAGGTCTCATGAATGATGAAATGAAGTCAAAGCTGGATCAGGCTGCGGCTTCTCCGTTCCTTCCGTCCATCCGTCTTTCCGTTCCGGAAATGTACGAAATGGTGAAGGATCTGGCACCGGAGCTGAATGAGTCTGTTCTTTCACTGGCGTATGCATTTTACTTCAGCCAGAAGAACTACGATGATTCCTGGATGCTTTCCATCGATGATCTTGTCACGGATATTTCAAAATCGGAGACCATCAATGCGGTTCTGGATACAAAGACGCAGATGATCCTTTCAACTGCGATATCCGGGATTGAAAGCGGAAAGAAGCAGATGGTGGGTCCGGATTATTCCCTGCTGGCTGTCACTACAGAACTGATCGATGGCAGTGATGAGGCTATGGATTTCACGGAGAAACTGAACCGTCTCTGCAGTGAGAAGCTGAAAGGCAAGTATTATCTGATCGGAAGCACGCCCATGGCGTATGAAATGTCGAAGAGCTTCGACAGTGAGTTGAACCGTGTTACGATCATAACCGCGGTCGCGATCTTTCTGGTGGTGCTCGTTACCTTCCGGAATTTCATGATCCCGCTGGTGCTTGTGACTTTGATCCAATGTTCGGTATATATGACAATGGTTGCGATGCGCTTTGCAAATGTATCGCTGTATTATGTGGCACTCCTCATCGTACAGAGTATCCTCATGGGAGCGACCATCGATTATGCCATCGTCTTTACCAATTTCTACCGTGATAAGCGGAAAGAGAAGGAGCTGGCCGGGGCTATGAAGAGTGCCTACAAGGCATCCATTCGGACGATCCTAACCTCCGGACTGGTTATGATCCTCTGCTGCGCACTGCTTGGTTCTGCCTTTGAAGAACCTGCTATCGGGCAGATCTGTAATATCCTTGCCATTGGAACGGGTTCGGCAGTTGTAATGATCCTTTTCATCCTGCCGGGACTTCTTGCGGCATGTGACCGCCTGATCGTTCGGAGAAAGCGGGAAGAGTAGAGTATTTACTTTGCCGTGATAACGTGTTAAAATAGCAAAGTGTGACCGGCCATGCGCCGGATCGCTCAAATATGATTACAGTATGGGGTGCAAACTATGCCGATTACAGATTTATTGGAAAAAAATGCGAAGATCTATGCAAATGATGTTGCGCTGGTGGAGGTGAATCCTGAGATCAAGGAGGTTCGCCGTGTTACCTGGCGTGAATATGAACTGACAGAGCCCAATCCGACGGCGCCTTACAGAAGAGAGATCACCTGGTCTGTCTTCAATGAGAAGGCAAACCGTTTCGCACATCTGCTGATGTCCCGCGGCATCAAGAAGAATGACAAGGTCGGTATCCTTCTGATGAACTGCCTGGAGTGGCTGCCGATCTATTTCGGTATCCTAAAGACCGGCGCCATCGCCGTACCGCTCAATTTCCGTTATGATTCGGAGGAGATCGAGTACTGTGTAAAGCTGGCGGATGTTGATGTGCTGGTGTTCGGTCCTGCATTTATCGGACGTATCGAAGAGATCGCGGACCGGATCTCCAGAAGCCGTCTTCTGTTCTATGTGGGAGAGGGCTGTCCTTCCTTTGCGGAGGATTATAATGAACTGGTTGCAAACTGCAGCAGTATGAATCCGGATATCCCCATCATCGATTCCGACAATGCGGCGATCTATTTTTCATCAGGTACCACAGGTTTTCCGAAGGCCATTTTGCATGAGCATAAAGCGCTGATGCATTCCGCAAGGGTAGAGCAGAACCATCACGGCCAGACCAAGGACGATGTGTTCCTCTGCATCCCGCCCTTATATCATACCGGTGCGAAAATGCATTGGTTCGGAAGCCTGATTTCCGGCGGAAAGGCGGTACTGCTGAAGGGAACCAAGCCGGAATACGTGCTGGATACGGTCAGCAAGGAGGGCTGCACCATTGTATGGCTGCTGGTTCCGTGGGCCCAGGATATCCTGGTTGCACTGGAAAGCGGCCAGATGAAGGCGGAGGATTACAAGCTGGATCAGTGGAGACTGATGCACATCGGCGCACAGCCGGTACCGGCATCCCTCATCCAGCGGTGGAGGGCGATCTTCCCGAACCATGCTTACGATACGAATTATGGTCTGTCCGAGTCCATCGGACCGGGCTGTGTACATCTGGGTGTTGAGAATATCGACCATGTGGGCGCCATCGGTGTTCCGGGCTACGGCTGGGAGACCAATATCGTGGACGAAGAGGGCGTGCCTGTTCCGAAGGGAGAGGTGGGCGAGCTCATCGTCAAGGGCCCGGGTGTTATGATCGAGTACTACAAGAATCCGGAAGCTACCGCAGAGAGCATTAAGGATGGCTGGCTCTTTACCGGCGATATGGCAAAGCAGGACGAGGATGGCTTCATCTGGCTGGTTGACCGGAAGAAGGATGTCATCATCAGCGGCGGTGAGAACATTTACCCTGTTCAGATCGAGAGCTTCCTCATGAGAAATCAGAAGATCAACGATGTGGCAGTCATCGGTCTGCCTGACAAGCGCCAGGGTGAGATCGCTGCAGCCATCATCGAGCTGAAGCCGGGAATGGAGGCGACAGAAGAGGAAATCAACAACTTCTGTCTTGAGCTTCCGCGTTACAAGCGCCCCAGGAAGATCATTTTCGCAGATGTGCCGAGAAATGCCACAGGAAAGATCGAAAAACCGCTGCTTCGTGAGACCTATGGAGCAAAGAACCTGGTTGCACAGGAGAACGAAAGCTAAATGCTTTGTGCATAATGTCAGAATCACCCACGGATATTCGTTGTCCGTGGGTGATTTTATCTTCGCTTTTTGGACACATTTTACAAAAGTGTATAGAGAATGCACAAAAAGGGTTCCCAATTTTAGATAAATGTGCTATCATACGTACATAGTTGATTACTTAGTGGGGGTATTCAATATACAAAAGAGGCTCATGTGGCTTGGAGAAGGTGCCATATGGGTCTTTCTTTTTGTTCTTCTTTCTTTTTCGGACTATTTTTCACATTTTCTTTCATTGTCAGATAATTTCCTGCATGGTAAAATAGAAGATAGTTACAGGCTCTTATTATAGAAAGGGGTTCTATATGGTAAAAGAGATAAATGGAAGAATTAAACGGAGATTCTTT
>CADBRW010000068.1 GCA_902797155.1 uncultured Lachnospiraceae bacterium | reverse complement strand
CACGGAACTCGTTTTCCTCTGTCTGAGCGGTACCGGTCATGCCGGCCTTCTTCTCATATTTGTTAAAGAAATTCTGGAAGGTAATGGTTGCAAGGGTCTTGGACTCCCGCTTTACCTTTACCTGCTCCTTTGCCTCGATACACTGATGCAGACTGTCATTGAAACGACGACCGGGCATGATACGTCCGGTGAATTCGTCGACGATCAGGACCTCATCATCCTTTACCACATAGTCCTGATCCCTGTGCATCAGGGCATGTGCCTTCAGGGCCTGCAGCATGGTATGCTGGATCTCGATATTCTCGGAATCCGCCAGGTTGTCGATGTGGAAGAACTTCTCGATCTCAGCCACACCCTGCTCCGTCAGGACGACATATTTATCCTTCTCATTTACAAGGAAATCTCCGTCCTCCTTCACGGTGTTACCCATGATGGCATCCATCTTGCTGATCTCGGTGGATGCGGTACCACGCTTCATGCGGCGTGCGATGTAGTCGCACATTTTATAAATGTCGGTGGACTTTCCGCTCTGTCCGGAAATGATCAGCGGAGTACGCGCCTCGTCGATCAGGACAGAGTCCACCTCGTCGATGATACAGTAATGCAGGCTGCGCTGCACCAGCTGCTCCTTGTAGATGACCATGTTGTCACGCAGGTAATCGAAGCCCAGCTCGTTGTTTGTGATATAGGTAATGTCACATTTATAGGCTTCCCGGCGCTGGTCATTGGTGTCGGAGTTCAGAATAACACCGACCGTAAGACCCAGCCAGCGATGAACGGCACCCATCCACTCGGCATCACGCTTTGCCAGATAGTCGTTGACCGTGACAATGTGCACGCCCTCGCCTGCAAGCGCATTCAGATAAGCCGGAAGGGTTGATACCAGGGTCTTACCTTCACCGGTACGCATCTCGGCAATACGGCCCTGATGCAGGATCACGCCACCGATCAGCTGAACCCGGAAGGGCTTCAGTCCCAGCACACGGAAGTCTGCCTCACGGACAACCGCAAATGCTTCCGGAAGGATATCATCCAAAGTCTCACCGTCCGCAAGACGCTTCTTGAACTCTTCGGTTTTTGCCTTCAGTTCGTCGTCCGAAAGAGCCTGCATCTCCTCGTCCATGGATTCGATCTTCTTGATGATAGGATCGATCCTTTTCAATTCTCGTTCGCTGTGCGTTCCGAACAGCTTATCACTAAGACCCATATATGTCCTCCGTATTTCTACTATAATAATGCAGATTTTGCTAACTTAACCTAAATACTATATCATTTATCGTGTTACAAGGCAAGCACTTTCCTATTTGAAAGGGGTCAGACCCCATTACAAAATTGTTACATGCCGTACGTAACACTTTTGTAATGGGGTCTGACCCCTTCGTCTGTCCTACTTCTCCCGGCCTTAGAACTCAGGCTCGATCAGTCCGTAGGTATTGCCTTTTCTCTTATATACTACGTTTACCTCATCCGTCTCTGCGTTGCGGAATACGTAGAAGCTGTGTCCCAGGAGCTCCATCTGTACGCATGCATCCTCCGGATACATGGGCTTTACAGCGAATCTCTTGCTGCGGATGATGCTGATATCGTCATCGATATCATCCTCTTCCTCAAGGAACTGATTCTGGAAGAATGCCGCATCCTGCTCCTGATCGATGATCCTCTTCTTATATCTGGTTACCTGACGCTCGATGATCTCAACGACCATGTCGATGGATACATACATGTCATCGCTAACCTGCTCCGCACGGATAATGTGGCCCTTCATCGGGATCGTAACCTCGATCTTCTGGCGCTCCTTCTCAACGGAAAAAGTAACCTGTGCGTTTGTATCTTCGTTAAAGAACTTCTCTAACCTCCCTAATTTATCGTAGACAGCCTGCTTCAAACCTTCAGTGACATCAATGTTCTTTCCACTGATCATGTAATTCATAGTGTTCACTCCTTCTCCTCTATAAATTCGAACGGAGCAACGGAGAAAGGATTCTCCCCCGCCATACCACACTCCGCCGATACAAAGATTATATCATAGAATGCAGGTGCTATCAACAAAAACGGCTGATTTTTTGTCTGACAATTCTGGCACTTTTTCCTCCCTGTCCATGAAAATGTGCCGCCTTCCCGTTTCACTTTTTTTCGATTCTGCAACTTCCGACAAACTTTTCATCCGATAAATACATACCCAAAAACGCGTTATGTAAATCCATAATACCTGTTGACAATGTGGATAACTTTGTGAATAACGTAAATCCGTCTTTTTTTCATGCAAAGTTATCCACAATCCAGTTTACATTTTGCTGTAAATTATAGTCAACCGAACATGGATTTGTTGTGCACTTTGTACAGAGACATAATATGGGAACTGTCAGACAGTTCCCAGAGGTGAGATGAGGCGGTCCCCCTTTGGTCTGACGCAAGGAAGCCGCTTACCCATTCAGAGTAAACGGCTTCCGGGAGGTGATTATGAGAAATTCAAAGTTTAATACGCATCAATAATGTTTCTTGCAAAGAGCGGTGTTCCACTGTAGGACAGGGAAGAAATGATGATACCGGTCCGCTCGCTGCTTGCATGGATAACCTTGCCATCGCCGATGTACATGGTTACGTGTCCGTCGTAGAATACCAGGTCGCCAGGCTGTGCTTCAGCTACGCTGATCAGCTTACCGAAGGTTCTCTGTCCGCCTGCACGCGGGATCTTATATCCGAAGTGCTCATAGATTCTCATGGTGAATCCGGAGCAGTCTGTACCGTTTGTCAGAGAGGTTCCACCGTATACATACGGGTTACCGAGGAACTGCTTAGCATATGCGATCATGTTTGCACGAAGCTCGCTGTTTGTGCTCGCAACAACGGTGGACTCTTCAGCATTTGCGCTTGCCTCGATGGCCTTCTCATTTTCCTTCTTCATCTCTTCTGTACGCTCAAGACGTTCTGCGGAACGCTCAGCTGCGGAAGAGCTTGAAGAACTGCTGGAAGAGCTGTTGGAATCGGAGGATGAATCGTCATCATCGTCATCATCAGAAGCGGCTGCCTGTCTTGCGGCCTCTTCAGCCTCTGCTTCAGCCTTGGCCTTTGCCTCAGCCTCCAGACGCTCCTTCTCACGACGGGCATCCTCTTCCTCAGCCCGGCGCATCTCCTCGATCTCCTCAACCGTCTTGGCTCTCGGAGTCTCGAAACGAACCTCTACATAGTCGTCATTTACGAAACCAACGGTTCCGTCGTACATTTCGATCTCAACCCAGTCATCCTTCTGGCTCAGTACGGAATAGGTCTCATTCTCGTATACTGCATCCAGGATGTCACTGTCTGTACTTGCTTCCTTACGAACACGGAGTCCTGCGCCCTGTACCTTGATGTACTTGGGGATGCCGTTCTCCTCTGCCCACTCGCCGGCCTGATCGCCGAATGCGATATATTCATTCTTTACATAGCCTTCGCAGTTACCGGATCCGATCTTGGTCCAGCCGTCGCCCTTCTCTTCTACAAGAGCGATACCTGCGCGGTCGATGGTTCCTACGATCTCTGCATCAGGTGATGCGGATTCACGGATATTAAGCACTCCGCTGTCGACTGTAACGATCACGCGGTCCTTGAACTGAGGATACTTAACCTTTGCCTCTTCCTTTACTTCTTCCTTCGGAGCTTCCTCTGCTACGGCTTCGGTCTTGGGCTCGGCGTCTGCCGGTGCCTCTTCTGCCTGCTTTGTAGCGTTCAGCGCCTCTGTAGATGTTGCTTCCGGAGCTACCGGTGTGGTCTCTCCCACCAGCTCTGTAACCGGATCCTGAGATGTTGATTCTGCGATGTACTCCTCAACCTTTGCGGAAATGCTGATACCGCTGAAGTCTCCGGATGCTGCTACCGGGATTACTGTTGATGTAAGTAAAAGTGCTGTCGTAAGTCCTGTTGCAAGGATTTTCTTTGAGCGCTTATACATGATTTGCCTCCTAATGATTTACATAATACAATATTTCGTGGTATATATTAAAATTTCTTTAACTGGTTTGTTTC
Organism: uncultured Lachnospiraceae bacterium; assembly: GCA_902797155.1. Taxonomy (GTDB): domain Bacteria; phylum Bacillota; class Clostridia; order Lachnospirales; family Lachnospiraceae; genus Eubacterium_Q. Next base: position 2,698 of record CADBRW010000068.1, on the reverse strand, counting down.
ATTTGTTACAATTTTGTTACATGCTGATTATAACAACTCGTAACATATCTGTCAACACCTTTCTTGTCTTTTTCGTAATACATTTGTAACAATCCCTTATCCACACTGGGATCTGCCTCCATTTCCTATAGTAGAAAACGCGAGGCAGAATGTCAATCACTTCATATATAAATCACATTTTTTCTTTCTGCCCTTGCCAGAATCCTGCGAAAATGATATATCTTTAGTGTAATAAACTATAAATAAGAAAGAACACGACTGATCCATGGATACCATAATAGAAAAATGTAACAATTCCGAAGCCATCGACACTGCCGCTGCGATCCTGAAACGCGGCGGGCTGGTGGCCTTCCCGACGGAGACCGTTTACGGTCTGGGCGGTGACGCACTGGACCCCTCGGCATCCCGGCGGATCTACGCAGCCAAGGGGCGACCCTCGGACAATCCCCTGATCGTACATATTGCAGAGAAGAAGGCTGTATGGGAGCTGGCAAGTGAAGTTCCCGAGGCTGCCGTCATCCTGATGGAGGCCTTCTGGCCCGGCCCTCTCACCATTATACTCCCGAAGAAGCCCATCGTTCCGGACGAAACCACCGGCGGGCTGGCCACGGTGGCGATCCGTATGCCCTCCCACCCGGCTGCCATGGAAATGATACGCCGCTCGGGAGTCTACGTCGCTGCGCCCAGCGCTAACCGCTCCGGACGTCCCTCCCCCACTACTGCCGAGCATGTGGCCGAGGATCTGACCGGAGAGATCGACATGATCCTGGACGGTGGACCGGTGGGAATCGGAATCGAATCCACCATTGTGGACCTGACCGGGGATACCCCCATGATCCTGCGCCCGGGCTTTATCACCCCGGAGATGTTACAGGCTGTGGTAGGACCGGTGGAGCTGGACCCCAGCCTGATCGACCTGGAGAAGGAAACCGACGGCACCGCCGGTCCGGCTCCCACGGAAGACCAAATCGGAACGTCGGCTCCCACGGAGGACCGCATCGGGGGTCAGACTCCCCCGGAGGGGGATCAGACCCCCTGCGAAGGCCCTGCCCCGGACCCGGCCATGCAGCATCCCAAGGCCCCCGGCATGCGCTACACCCACTACGCACCTCATGGAACCCTGTCCATCGTAACGGACAGAGACCATCCCACAGAGATCACCGAGTCCGTAACCTCCCACATCCTGGCACTTGCAAAGGAAGCGCTGGAAGCCGGGAAAGAAACCGCCGTGCTTACCACGGGGGAAACCGCGGACGCGTACGGGGAGCTTGCCGCAGACCCACATTTTCACAGGATCGAGCTTGGCGACAGCGATGACGGACAGACCGTGGCCGCGCACCTCTACGGCGCACTCCGCACCTGCGACTCCCTGGGCTGCGAGGTGATCTACAGCGAAAGCTTCCGCCGGGACGCCCTCGGCTCTGCCATCATGAACCGCCTCATCAAGGCCGCCGGCCACCGGGTGATCACGGTGTGAAGCCTAAGGCTCCGGCTGTCATGAGTTGATATCGAATATAGAACATGTTAAAATGTACCGGTACAGTACAAAGGAGGATATAGTATGAAGCTTGCGATCGGCTGTGACCATGGTGGTTTTGAATTGAAGAAGGAAGTGCTCGAGCATCTTGCAGCGCGGGGCTTCGAAGTGACCGATGTGGGTTGTGACAGCCCTGCCTCCTGCGATTATCCCGAATATTCCAAGAAGGTCACGGACCTTATCCTGAGCGGGGAAGCGGACCTGGGGATCCTGATCTGCGGAACCGGCATTGGCATGTCCATGGCTGCAAATAAAGAACGCGGCATACGCGCCGCGCTCTGTCATGATGTATTCTCCGCCAAGGCTACCCGTGAGCACAACAATGCAAATGTGCTCTGCATGGGCGCCCGCGTTGTCGGCCCCGGCCTGGCTCTGATGATCATCGATACCTTCCTGGATACCCCCTTCTCCAACGAAGAGCGGCATATCCGACGGATCTCCCTCTACTCCGACTAAAGTGAAAAAACGGGGACGGCCTTATGTAACAATTTTGTAATGGGGTCTGACCCCCATGGCCCATGGTCAGAACCCGCGTCTCCGGCCGTCGTCCGGGTCTTTGTCTCCAAAGTAATCTCCGCTTTCTCCGACCTTCTCGTCATATTCCCGCATCAGCCGTTCTGCCTCACTCTCCATGTGGTGCAGGCCATTCGGGAATTCCAGCTTCATCCCCTTCGTTTGCATATAACGGAATGCGATCATATAGGTAGCCTCATCGAAAAGTGTGAAGAAACGCTTGTTGGTTTCCTCGATGGCACTGTCGATGGTCATGAAATCTCCCGGGGGCAGCTCGTAGAAGATCTGCCGGAAGGCATCCTCCACCACCCGCCGCTGCATCTCGAAATCCGAGGTGATGTTCATCATGGGAAATGCGGCAAGATATGCCCGAAGCCACATGGTCTCCGACCGGAACCATTCCGCCGGATGACTGTAGTTCTTGGACATATCATAGATCTCACGCTCCCAGCTGTAGGAGAAGTAAGACGCATCCACGATACGCTCGATCTGCTCGTCCGTCAGGTTCAGTTCATATTCCTTATTGAACTTCGAAACGATCTTACGACGCTTCGAAACCGTCTCCGTCAGCTTGAAATCCTCCGGCAGACTCCGATACTCCTGACTCTGCTGACGCTGCTCATTCTTCTTAGCCATGGAAATGAGCTT
>CADBRW010000067.1 GCA_902797155.1 uncultured Lachnospiraceae bacterium | reverse complement strand
GATCTGCAACTTTGCTGCAGAGACAGACACCATCTTCAGATACAGTCTTCCGGCGGCTGATATCTTCGATATCGTATACAGCGGAGCAAAAATCTACACAAACGCGGACGGCGTCATCATCCAGGGACCCCGGTTCCCAATTCCGGGACTCACTGATTAACGATCAGTGCATTCGTAAGCCGGACGATGGCGGCAGTTTTCAGTAAGAAATAGCTCCGTTAAGGAAGCAGGTCAAAATGATCTGCTTCCTTTTGGCATGGTTGGCGTGAACTTGCATATCTGCATATGGAATAAGAAGGTAGTCTATGGTAGAATGTGGTTATAGGTACTGGCTAATCCTGAAGAAAGGGGGATATATGAGAAAAGGATTTAGAAAAAAATATTACACTCTTTCGGTTATTGCAGGTATGGCATTTGCCATGATTGGCATGAATACGGGGACTGTATCGGCGGAAGAAAGCGGGACGGATCCCGAGGAATATGTGGGCGGATTCATTCCGGTAGATAAGGAGATTTATGTGGTTCCGGAGTCGGGCAAGACTACTCCGGCACTGAGAGGTACAAAGACTTACCCGGAAAGGTACCGTTCGGACGAGGAGCCCTGGGCAGAAGGTATCAGGGTCAAGGATCAGGCTAGCAGTGGCCTTTGCTGGGCATTCTCCACATCCTCAGCCTGTGAATATTCATATGCAAAGGAAATGTATGAGACCACCGGAGAGATTGCAACGGTAGAAGAGCTTTCACCGGGTCATCTGGCCCAATTCTTCTACAACCGAGTGGTGGATCCTCTCGGGAATACGGCAGGAGACATGAATTCCCTGCCTCCGGAGGACCATTGGGCCACAACTGGCGGGAATGCGATCTTTGCCATGCAGCATATGGCAGGCTGGTCCGGAATGGCTTCGGAGGAGAAGGCTCCCATCGGGAAAGTACTGGAGCATATCAAAAACTATGACTGGGATGGATCGATCGCTCCTTACTCTGCGGATTTGGCGTATGAGGACGTTCTTGTATTACAGGAGAGTAAGTATTTCGCTCGGCCGGATATGGATACCATGAAGGATCTCGTGCTTCAGTATGGTGCGTTTTCCATCGCTGTGGAGTATGATAACCGATACTTGAATTTGGACGAAATCAATCCTGAGACAGGAGAAGCCTATGTTGGCGGAAGGTCCTTCTATAACACGAGTTCCAACCCTCAGCATAATCATGCGGTGACTTTGATAGGGTGGGATGATGATTATCCCAAGGAAAACTTCCGGCGGGAAATCCCCGGTAACAATGAGGAAGACCCTGCGAAGGTTGTGGAACCGGAGAATAACGGAGCATGGATCATTCAGAACAGTTGGGGAACTGTGGCAAATGACGGCGGTTTCTTCTATATGTCTTATGAGAGCGCTGAGTTTCTCAATGATTATTATATCATTGCGTTCGATATGCAGCCTGCCGATACCTATCAGTACAACTTCCATTACGATGGTACTGCAGGGAGTGCGGATACCTCGGACAGGGATGCTGACGACTGTCGTTTCGGATACTATACTACGCCGGGAACCGGTGCTGCGAATGTGTTTACGAATAACACCGGACATCCCATCGAGATCGGAGCTGTGGGATATACCACGTTTAATCTCGGTCTTATGTATTATGATGTTTCTGTCTATACGGGGCTTACGGATCCTCTGGATCCGGAGAGCGGTACCTTTGCAGGGACTACCAGGATCTCATCCACCGTTCCGGGCTGCAAAACGGCAGAGTTGGACGCTCCGGTTGTGGTAGCTCCGGGCGAGAATTATTCCGTAGTTTTTAGTTTTCCGGATTTTGCAGCATTTGGAACGGAAAGATTCTATAATCGGGGATTTATCTTCCAAGCTTCTATCTCAGAGGGCCAGAGCTTCTTCCGCCAGGCGGCCTCCCAAAACTGGCAGGACATGGCAGATTACGAAGCATGCTTCCGGATCAAGGCATTTGCCAATGTCTATGAGGATACAACAGCTCCGGAGATCGTGGCGGATTCTCTCGGTTTTCCTCCCGAAGCGAAAGCACAGGTGTTGTCAGGAGATAAGGTCGCAATCGCACTTCAGGTAAAGGATGATCTGGCAGTCGACCGGGTAACGGTTGTATTTGAGGCGGAATCCACGAAGAAAACCCTTGAGCTCAGCCTTTCTCAGTCAGAGGCATCTACCGATCAGTGGGACGGGGAGCTTGAAATTACGGAATCCACTGCACTGGGTGCATGGCATGTGAAAGAAATCCGGGCTGTGGATATCATGGGAAATGAAGCGGTTCTTTACAATAACAAGCTGTCTGAACAGACGCCGGCGGCGGATCTTTCAGCAGTCAGTTTCAATGTAAGTAAACCGGAGGATCCTGACAAGGATAAAGATAAGGATAAAGATAAGGAGAAAAAAGAGACGATCCGCACCGGCTGGCAGAAGGAAGCGGATGGAAAATGGTATTATTTCAATGCGGACGGTTCGATGGCCAAGGGTTGGTTCAGGTATAAATCAAAGTGGTACTATCTGACGAAGTCCGGTGCTATGGCAAAGGGCTGGAAGAAAATCGGAACAGCCTGGTACTATTTTAAGGCAGATGGTGCCATGGCCTCCAAGGAGTGGATCCGTGGCTTCTGGCTGGACAGGGACGGTTGCTGGACCTACGAGCCGAAGGCTTCCTGGAGAAAGACAAAGAAGGGCTGGTGGTATGGGGATACCTCCGGCTGGTATGCAAAGAAG
>CADBRW010000066.1 GCA_902797155.1 uncultured Lachnospiraceae bacterium | reverse complement strand
CTGTTTCGTAAGCGGTTCGGCGACAGACGGACCGCATGTGCGCGAAGCGCACGATGCCGGAGCGACGTTACTCACCAGGTGTCATCCTTTTTCGTTTAAAATGGACAAATGTATTATCACCTAAAACCCTCCTCTTCTTCTACTCTCTGCTCCTCAGCAGATCCCCCTTCAGGTACAGATTCCCCTTCACTTCCTCTCGAACCGGAGTGATCCGCCCCTGTTTCACCATGTACGCCAGATTCTGCCGGGTGCAGCCCAGCAGCAGGCTGCTTTCCGTTGTATCCGGCAGGTTCTTTCTCACAAATGCATAAAAATCCTTCAAGGAAAGTGGAACCCGCTTTCCGCTCCGATACAGAAGCGACGCTGGAAGATCGATGGAATCGTTAAATGTAGCATAATAACCACCGGAGCCCACCCGACAGGATTCGTACAGCGCCCGGTTCTGCAACACAGGCTGAATCCCCTCCCTCAAGGCTTCATCCGTCTTACCATCCTTCAGTGAACCGAGAGCCACCTTCCGAACAGTTTCATCCACAAAGAAACAGAGCAGTTCATTTTCATCACAGGGAACCACGTCCACCAGATTCCTCTTCTGCCTATGCAGCACATAATCTGGAAGCTCTTCCTGGCGCTCGATCATCATACCATCCTGTGCACATCGTCCGCCGGACAACTCCAGAAACTTCATCTCATCATATTCCTTCAGATGATGATTTGCGAGAATCGCCGCAATATTCTGTCTGTCCGGAGGAATGATCCGCTCCCGCACCCACAAAATGCCCAACTCCCTTGGGACAGTATAGATCCCCTGCTCCACCATTCCTGCAAACATCAGGGGTGCCGTCCACGCATCCAGTTCTTCTCTGAGCTCGATCACGAAGGCTCTGTCCCCCTCATAATACAGCAAGGTTCCAACCTCTATCTGATTGTCCTTATCAAAGATCCGATAATGATTCATCCCATCAACACCTTATACCTCTCCCAGATCATATCCCAGATCTTCTTCCTGAAAATGTCGGGCAGCGCATCCTCCAGCCCATCGAAGATCCGCTTTCGGTCCTCCGGCTTTAAAGTTCCCTGAAATACATTTTTCCTGTCACGGATCATCTGAAGATTCTCAAAGCATGAGTAACCCCCGATGAAGTTCTGGCAACGTTTATCCTCCATCACATCAAAACGCTCCGCCTCCATTTCGGAAAGACAGGAACACAGGAGTGATAATCCATGATCAAACAGTGGCGCAAGGCGGAGACTGTGTGCGCGCGCATTTCGCAGCACCTCTATATTCGCGCCATGCCGGTCACGGTTCAGTATCAGATAATCCACCGCAAGCATGGTTTCAACATACTCCTGCCAGCCGTTCCGGATACAAAAATCAAGCCGGGACTCCCCCGAATTCCGATTCGCAGCATAATAGTTATCCAAAGCGAGCTTACTCTCACCACGCTGTTTAAAATCAGATGATTCACACAGCCAGGTTTCGATAGTATTCCCTTCAAGCTGTATCCTGGCATGGATCAGTGAATAAGGCACATGTTCCACTTCCAGCAACGTAAGCAGACGGTCAACTATGATCTCATTTACACATTCATGCCCAACCACTCCGTTCACCGGATCAAAATTCGAAAGTTTATAATATCTCTTTCCACCGTCTATCACCGATTCCGATTTCAGAAATGTCCCTGCAGTCCCGCTGGAGCTGCGGATATGAGACCATTTCAGATAAGTTAGATCCTGAAGCTTTGTAATCACCTTATGATCCTCCATATACCTCACCTCCTCCAATAACGCCGCCTTCTTCCGAAATGTATTATAACCCAATAACATTTGACGCACGTCAAATACTATATCACATATTATGATACCGTATTATTTGACGCGCGTCAAATAGAAATCATCCATCTTCAGTTTTTCTCCGCCTCACCACCTCTTCCTTTGCTCTGTATAAGCGGCTGGGTCTATGGGCATCACCGGAGGTCATGTGCTCCGTCTCCTCGATGAGTCCGGCCACCTTCTTCCGGAAATTTGCCTTATATAGGGATTTCCCCAGCAGGATCTCGTATACCCGCTGCAGCTCCGGCAGGGTGAACTCCCGTTCCACCAGATGAAAGGCGATGCCGGTATACTCCACCTTGTTGGCCAGCCGCCAGCGGGCATAACGGATGATCTCCTTATGGTCAAAGGCCACGGGATCCTCAGACTCCAGCAGCTCCTCCGCATCCACCAGCCAGGCTCCGGAGGTTCGTGCTCCTGCGTGAAAGACCAGCTGTTCCAGTGGCACCAATGCCATATAGGCCACGGAAATGATACGCATCCGAGGGTCTCTTTCCACCCCGCCGAAGGTATACAGCTGCTCGAAGTAGATTCCCTCCAGCCCTGTCTCCTCCCGGATCCCGCGGGCCGCCGCGTCATCCAGCGTTTCATTTACACGCACAAAAACACCGGGCAGGGCAAGGATCCCCGCGAAGGGGTCCTCATCCCGCTCGATCATAAGCAGCTTCAATCGGTTGTCTTCGACGGTAAAGACCAGAAGGTCCACCGCAACCGACAGTTTCTCATACTTAGAGGGATCATATCCTTCCATAATTTTCTCCCATACTACATATATGCGCTGATGTCCATTTACTGAACGAGTCTTCCTGCCCGTTCGGCGATGGTGATGTCAAGCCTGGTCCCGGCATTGAACTCAATGGTGTCCTCCAGAATTCCATCCGAGAAGATCACACCGTCCTCCGCCATATCCGACACGAAGCTGAGCCGGTCATGTGCCGTCACCTGTCCGTATACCAGTCCCGCCTGGGTGAAGCGTCCCGGATAGGGCTCCCGCACCTGAAACACCAGTTTCTCCGTATCCCAGCGGTACTCCGGTTCCGGCACGTCCCCCATGTGAAAGGCCTTCGCCATCCCGCGAAACTCCGCCATGATGGATCTGTGCCAGCCGGACATTCCCAGCCCGGTGGAAATGATCACACCGGAGGAGGACTGATTTTCCACAGTGTCATTATAGCATATATGATACCTTGCGGAGGTATGATTTTTGATCCCGACGAAGAAGTCGTTCACCGCATACAGCACCTGCCCGTCCCGGGTCTCGGCCTTTCCCATGGTGATCCTTTTCTCACGAAAATGTCCCGCCGTCACCTGTGGCAGTACCCGTTCCAGATCCCCCGGTTCAAAGGGCAGGAGGAAACCGTCCCAGCGTGCCGCGTCCGGATTCACCCCCAGAAGGGGCTGGCCGTCCAGATACTTCATCACATTTGCCACCAGCCCGTCCTGGCCCACAGCAACAACGATATCCTCCGCACCGAAGATCATATTCGGCACATAGTCCCGGTCGATCTCCTGGATCACCGCATATTTTCCGGCGATCTGCCGCACACACTCCAATGCGGCATAATAATTCGCATGCTCCTTCTCATAATCACGGAAATCCGCCCCCAGATGCTCCACATAAAACCTGGCCTGCTCCACGGTATTGTATCTTCTTTTCAAGTCTTCCAGCCGCGTTTTCCTCTTCACGATCACGACCTTATTCATACCACGTTCCATACGGGCCTCCTTTCCGTTCTCCGACGCCGGCCGACAACATCCGGCCGCTTCATCTCTTTCCGCTTACAATGCTCTCCAGCAGATCCGGGGTCATATTCAGGGTTCCGATCTTTCCTGCATTTTCTCCCATCTCCATGAAGGCCTTGGCCATCAGGGTCTTCGGATCCACCTTTGCCAGTGCGAGAGCTTCGATCAGTGCCACATTTACATTCTCATACGCCTTCATCATCTCGGCCATCTCGTAGGCCTTTTCATCCGCCTTCTTCTTCTCGTTCTCCACTTCAAGATCCACATATTCGCGGTTCTTCTCCTCCATACGGATCCGCTCCTGAAGCTCCGTCTGCTTCATCTGCATCTGCCGCTCCTGTTTCTCCTGCTCCATATCCAGTTCCGTCTGCATCAGCCTGCGTTTGATCTCCTGTTCCTTCTCCTTCTTCTCCTTCTCCTTTTCCGCCACCCTGATCTCGGTCTGAAGCTCATTTTCACGGATCAGCCGTTCCTGCTCGATGGCGGAATTCCGCCGCTTGTAGATGGCGTCATCCTGCTCCTTCAGGATCTCCTCTCTTGCCGCAGCCTCCAGGGCCTTCCTTGTCTCAGGTTTCGGGATCACGCCCAGAACGTTGACTGCCAGGATCCTCACCCCCAGCTTCCCCACAGCCTGATCCTCCTGCAAACCTGTCATGATCAGACCGGCCATGCAGTCTGCCTGCTTCACGATCTCCCTCACAACACGGCTTCCGGCCTCCCGGATCACGATGGCCTTGATGATATTGTTGATCCGCTGGCCGATCAGCTTCATGGCCTCAGCCTGCTTCTCCTTATAATTATTGGTGTAGGAGAAATCCGCCATCCTGGCTGCCTGTCCGTAATCACTGATCATGTAGGTCACCGCGCCCTGAACGCAGATGCTCTGATAATCCGCAGTCACAAGATCATCAAAGGCAAATGTGCCGTCATAAGCTGTAGCCGGTGCCACGATAAGGCCGATCCGCATGCTGTTTCCAAGTACCGTAAGGCCTATCCCTTCTTTTACCCTCTTTCCGTTCTTCATAACGATCACATAGTCTACCGGTTGAAACTTTCTGTAAAGAATTCTCATGGCGGTTCCTCCTTTCTCTTTTTTCGCCCTTTCCACTTAGTAGCTTTCTGCTACTATCTGTATGATAGTATACTTTTACTACTATGTCAAGTATAAATTTTGAAATTGTCCTGAAAAAAGCGGGGACGGTTCCGGACTGTCCGGAACCGTCCCCGCTTTTACAGGGCCATGCCAATGCATTTCACAGTTTTTTCACGGGGTCTGACCCCAATTTTCCATCAGATGATGCTTTCGATCAGGTCTTCCTTACGGAAGGTAGTGATCTCGTCCTTATCGAAGTTCTCCGTCTTCACCAGGCGGTTTGCCTGCCGTTCCACGCATCGTTCGAAGAAGTTCCGCACCTCACGGGCATTGGCGAAATGATCCGCTTTATTGTCCACCAGTATGCCGAAATACTCCTTCACATAGGCGTCCGCATCCTCCATCAGGCGGAAATCCTGACTGTGACACATGGAGATGAAGATATCATAGAGCTCCTCTGCGGAGTAATCCTCGAAATCGATAAACTTGTTGAATCGGGAGCGCAATCCCGGATTCGACTGAAGGAATTCCTCCATGGGTGCGGTGTAGCCGGCAACAATGACGATAAAGTCCTTCCGGTCATCCTCCATACGCTTCAACAGCGTATCCACCGCTTCCTGTCCGAAGTCTCCGGACTCCTTCTTGTTGGTCAGAGTATATGCCTCGTCGATGAAGAGCACACCGCCCAGGGCGCTGTCCACAACCTCATTGGTCTTCTGCGCCGTTTGGCCCACATAGCCCTCCACCAGGCCCGCACGGTCCACCTCCACCAGCTGGCCCTTGCTGACTACTCCCAGCGCCTTGTAGATCTTCGCCAGGAGCCTGGCCACTGTGGTCTTACCGGTTCCCGGATTCCCGGAGAATACCAGATGAAGCGACATATCCGGCTGCTTTAAGCCCATCTTGTCCCGCATCTTACGAACCCGGATCACATTGATCAGATTGTTCAGACTCTTCTTTACATGATCGAGACCGATCAGCTGATCCAGATCCTCCAGCAGTTCCTCAATGGTGGACTGTACCGGCTCCGGTGCCGCAGCGGCCTTCGCCACATTTCCCTTCTTCCCTTCTCTCGTCTTATCCGTTTCTGTAATTCCATGGCGCTCGCTGCCACGCACTTCCGCTCTTCCTGCCACACCGCGGGTATCCGCCTGCTGCGATGCACCGCCTCTCCCTGCCGGCGGTACGGGATCATCCGTAAAATACGATGCCGCCACGGTCATATCCACATTTGCATCCGGTCTCGGTTTCGGAGGTGTAAAGCGCTGCGGCATTCCGTAATCCGCCCGGCCTTTCTCGCCCATGCGAAGAGGATCCAACGAATCATACAGGCCATAGGCCTTCAGATAATCATTCAGCAGATCGATGTAAACCGTGATCTTCTTGGATTCAGACTCACTGATCCCGGCAAATGCAATAAATGCCAGGCCCAGATCCCGGTAACTGTTCACGATAAAACGGGAGATCGAAACCCCGGTGGAAGACCGCCGGGAGGATGGCAGAAGGTCATCCTTTACGAAATATTTCAAGGAATCCGGAACCTTGGACAGAAGCTCCGGATTCAGACTGTTTTCATTTCGGAAGCTGAAGAACTGCTCCGTGGTCAGCTTGATCTGCAGCAGTTCATTTGCAAAAGCCACCTGACGCACGGGTTCCGAGCTGTCAGGATCATAAAGATACCCCAAATACACCAGGAGGTCGTACTTCAGCAGCTCACGGAGCGTGATGGCCGCATCCTCCGGGTAGGTTCCGTTCTTCTTACGTCCGATCTCATCGGCATACGAAAAACAGCAGCTGATCATGTACCCCGGGCCGAAATCAGTCGGCGGTATGGGGGCTGCGTGTCGCGTAGGGGGCGTATTCTCTCTCGACCATGACGGACCGATAAGCAGGTCGTATAATTTTGTCCACATTTATCAATTCCTCGATTCTGTGCGCCGACCAGCCCACAATGCGCGCGATCGCAAAGATCGGCGTGTAGAGCTCAAGCGGGATTCCAAGCATACTATACACGAAACCACTGAAAAAGTCCACATTTGCACTGACACCCTTGTAGATCTTCCGCTTCTCGGCGATGATCTCCGGTGCCATTTTCTCGATAGACGCATAGAGCTCGAATTCATCATCCAGCTTCTTCTCGGCAGCCAGCTTCTCCACGAACTTACGGAACACTCTTGCTCTCGGATCCGACACAGAGTAAATGGCATGTCCCATACCATAAATCAGACCAGCGCGGTCGAAGGCCTGTCGGTCCACGATCTTCGCCAGATAATCACGAAGCCGGTCCTTATCCTTATAATCCGGAACATGGGCGCGTATATCATCCATCATCTGCATTACCTTGATGTTCGCGCCTCCGTGCTTCGGCCCCTTCAGCGAGGACAGCGCCGCCGCCATAACGGAGTAGGTGTCCGATCCCGCCGAGGAAACCACACGGGTGGTAAATGTGGAGTTATTACCGCCGCCGTGCTCCGCATGCAGAACCAGGGCCGCATCCAGAACCTGAGCCTCCAGAAGCGTATATTCCTTGTTCGGCCTGAGAAGCCTGAGGATATTCTCCGCCGTGGAAATGTTGGGATCCGGGAAATGGATGAACATACTCTCATCCTTCTCGTAGTGACTGTAGGCATTATAGCCGTAAACCGCCAGCATCGGGAATTCGCTGATCAGTCGGAGGCACTGCTCCAGCACGTTGGGAATGGAGAGATCCGATACATTGTCATCATAGGCCGACAGCGTAAGCACCGACTTCGTCATGGAATTCATGACATCCCTGCTGGGTGCCTTCATGATGACATCCCTTGTAAAGTTAGTAGGAAGAGTCCGAAGCGAACCCAGGGTCGCCTTGAAATCGATGAGCTCATCGTCCGTCGGGAGCTCACCGAAGAGCAGGAGATACGCCACCTCCTCAAACCCGAAACGCTTGAATCCGAAATCCTTCACCATGTCGATGACATTGTATCCACGGTACCAGAGCTGCCCGTCACAGTGCACTTCCTTCCCATCTTCGATCCGTGAGGAAACGATCTTGGAAATGTTGGTCACGCCGGTCAGGACACCCTTCCCGTTCTTGTCGCGAAGTCCCCTCTTCACGCCGTAGGCTTCATAAAGATTCTCATCCACCTCATCCGCCTTGTAGCAGATTGGTTCATATAGTTTTGCATATTCCTTCACATCCATACTGTTCCCCCCTTAAAATACCACTTTGGGAGTATTCCCCCTGTCATCTGCTACACCTTCCGTCATTCCTGCGTCATTCCGCTGAGCAGCGTATTCTCGCTGGAGTTCAGGATCTCCATGAATTCCTCACCGGTAATGGTCTCATTTTCATAGAGATGCTTGGCGATCTCATGCAGCTTCTGTACGTTCTGCTGCAGGATCTCCCTTGCCTTCTGATGCTGTTCCTTTACGATCTGTACCACCATATGGTCGATCTTCGTCTGCGTCTCGGGCGAGCATGCAAGCGAGGTGTCTCCGCCCAAATACTGGTTGGTCACCACCTCCATGGCCACCATATCGAACTCATCACTCATACCGAAACGGGTTACCATGGCCCTTGCCAGCTTCGTAGCCTGCTCAATATCATTGGAGGCTCCTGTGGTGATCTCGTCGAAGATCAGCTCCTCTGCGGCACGACCGCCGGCCAGAGTAGCCACCTTGTTCAGGATCTCCGTCCGGTTCATCAGGTTGTGCTCATCCTCGTCCACCTGCATGGTATAGCCGAGGGCTCCGCTGGTACGCGGAATGATGGTGATCTTGGTAACCGGAGCGGAATGGGTCTGCATCGCAGCCACCAGTGCATGTCCCACCTCATGATAGCTGACAACCAGCTTCTCCTTGTTGGTCAGGATCTTATTCTTCTTCTGATAGCCCGCGATAACCACCTCTACGGACTCCATCAGGTCATCCTGCTGCACCACCTTACGTCCCTCACGGACCGCACGAAGAGCAGCCTCATTTACGATATTGGCCAGTTGGGCACCGGAAGCACCGGAGGCAGTCTTGGCGATGGTATCGAAATCCACATTTTCGGAGATACGGATCTTCTTCGCATGCACCCGAAGGATGTCGATACGTCCCTTCAGATCCGGAAGCTCCACCGGGATACGACGGTCGAAACGCCCCGGACGAAGCAGGGCCGGATCCAGCGATTCCGGACGGTTGGTGGCCGCCAGGATCACGACGCCGGTATTTCCTTCAAAACCGTCCATCTCGGAAAGCAGCTGGTTCAGAGTCTGCTCACGCTCGTCGTTGGTGGACAGACTGGCGTCACGCTTCTTACCGATAGCATCGATCTCATCAATGAAAATGATACAGGGTGCCTTCTCCTTGGCCTGTTTAAAGAGGTCACGGACCTTCGCCGCACCCATACCCACAAACATCTGTACAAATTCGGAACCGGAGATGGAGAAGAAGGGTACATCCGCTTCTCCCGCAACGGCCTTCGCCAGCATGGTCTTACCGGTTCCCGGAGGGCCCACCAGCAGCGCGCCCTTCGGCAGGGTCGCACCGATCTCCGTATATTTCTCAGGATCATGCAGGTAACCTACGATCTCAGTCAGGAGGTCCTTCGCCTCCTCTTCTCCCGCAACATCCTTAAACCGCACATCGTTCTTGGACTTTACATAGATCCGTCCGGTACCGCGGCCACGACCTCCTCCCAATGAGAAGGAAAGCATGTCGGGATCATCTCCGGAGCGCTTCTTCAGCCTGCTCATCATGAACTTCCACAGGATCACCAGAAGCAGGATCTGCACACCAAAGGTGATGGCATAATAAAGAAGCGGATTCATGGGTTCTTCGATCTCCGCGCCGAATTTGGCACCGGATTTATAGAGGCGCTCATATAGCTGTGCATCCTCCATGAGACCGGTCTTGTATACATTTCCGCTCTTATCCTTGAATACGATCTGTGTGGAGGAAAGAGCCGCCTCCTCAAGGGTCTTGTCTTCGATCTTTTTCATGAAGACGTCATAGCCCACTTCCGCCACCTGCTGCTTTACAAAACGATTGTAGATCAGCACATTCATGATTCCGAAGATGACTAGGAACATGATCCAGAATGTGGCCGTCTTCTTACGATCCGGTTGTTGTGGCATAACACTTACCTCCGAGTTTCCAGGATTAGCACTCTTCCCCCCTAAGTGCTAACCGCAATCTTATCACTCACCCCGTTGCTTTGCAAGAGATGTGACGGATTATCAATTATTCTTAAAAAAGCGCAAAATCGGGGACGGTTCTGGACAGTCCGGAACCGTCCCCACATTTACCGCCCGGTCTGTCGCTCCTACAGCATGGGTGCGATGACGCGTAGGACGGAATCCAGGATCTGCCCGAAGAAAGACCGCTTCATATCCTCTTCCGTCACTTCATGGGAAACCTTGAAGGTTTCACGGAAATCCAGATAAAGCCTGCTGGCTGTCTTGGCATCCGAGAAAAAAACCGCATCCTCGAAATGCAGGAACAGGCTGCGGTAATCCAGGTTCACCGTACCGACTACCGCCTTCTCGTTATCACAGAGCATACATTTCGAGTGAAGGAAGCCCGGTGTATAGGTATAGATCCGGACACCCTCTGCCTTCAGGTGTGGGAAGGTGGCCTTGGTCAGACGATAGACCATCTTCTTGTCCGGGATCCCCGGAACCACGATCCGCACATCCACGCCCCGCTTCGATGCGATACAGATGGCTCTGGTCAGCTCATCGCTCATGATCAGGTAGGGAGTGAAGATATAGAGCCTCCGCTTTGCCTGATTGATCAGCTCGATATATACATTTTCGGAAAGAAATACATCGTCAAAGGGTTCATCACCATAGGGCTGAACGAAGGCATCCGACTTCACGATCTCATGATAACGGTGGGGCATGTAATCCTTCAGCTCGTTGATCATGCCCATGAATACATCCTTCTCTTCCTCGTCCATTTCCGTCAGCTTCTCCTCTGTCCGTGAGGTATGACGGTTATGCTCCAGCTTCTTGTCCAGGCGACGCAGCAGACGGGCTCTCTTCTGATTCCGGCGGAAGGCCTCAATGTCCACAGCCTCCCACATTTCCAGGAACATCAGCGTAAGATTCCAGACCGCATCTCCCACCATACGGAGTCCTGCATCCTTCCATTTTCCGTAGGGGCAGTTGATATTCACATAACGGTCGGACAGATTCATGCCTCCGGTGAAGCCGATGTATCCGTCCACGATCAGCATCTTCCTGTGATCCCGGTTATTCATGAACACCGAGAAGAAGGGCACCATGCGGTTATACTTGAGACATTTGAAATTCGGGCTGATCTTATTCATTTCCTTATGATAATTTCTCGGCAGATACTGAGAGCATCCGAAATCATCATAGAGAAGGCAGACCTCCACGCCCTGCTCCGCTTTCTCGATCAACAGGTTCAGCATGGGTTCCCACACATCTCCAACCTCAATGGTAAAATACTCAAGGAAGATAAAATGTTCCGCAGACCGGATCGCATCCATCATCCCTTCCAGCAGGGTCTCACCGGTGTTATAGTAAGTCAGCTCCGTATTCTGATGAACCGGGAAATACTGGGCGTTAAAGATATAATCGGAGGTACTTGCTCCTCTCACATCCTTCTGCAAAAATGCATCCTGAGTCTTCCGGTCCTGGAAATAGGACAGATGGTATTTCACATCCGCCGCATCCAGCCGGCGTTTGAAGTTCCTGCCGGGTTTCCGGTTTCCGAAGAGGTAATAGAAGGGTGCCCCGAAGATGGGGAACAAAAGAACCACGATGATCCAGATCAGCTTATATTCCGACTGTTCGTTCTGGTCATTCAGAAGAATGATCACAAAGATCACGGAAAGCACACGCATGATCTCGTTCAGCACCGGAAAAAAAGTGATCAGCTGGGAAACCGCAGCAAATATCCAGAATAGCTGCAATCCAATCAAAAGCCCGGCCGGGATAGCCCGGCCGAACAGAAGATTCTTATAGCGTTTCATCTTTTTCTTAGGTTTCTGTTCCATGAATAGGTTCCTTCTTACCAGCTACATATTAATGATCTCATCCACCGACTCGATGCAGGCGCTCCGGAAACCACAGGCTTCCAGTGCGGCCACACCGCGGATGGTGGTTCCGCCGGGGGAGCAAACCTGATCCTTCAGTACGCCCGGATGCAGGCCGGTGGCGATCTGCAGACCCGCAGATCCGTGAACCATTCCGCTCACCAGACGATACGCCGTTGCTCTGGGGATCCCGTACTTAACCGCCGCATCGGCATAGGCCTCGATGAAGAGATCCACAAATGCGGGAGCACAGCTGGTGATGCACATACCGATCTTCATCAGATGAGGCGGCAGCACTTCAACCGTACCAACAGCCGTCAGCAGATCCTTCGCATAGGCATTGTCTTCCTCCGTCATGGTATGGCATTCCTCAAAGAGAGTTACGCCGTCCTGAATACGGGCAGGCGTATTGGGCATAATGCACTGAACCTTGATATTCACGCCGGCCTCCCTGAACTTCTCCAGTGAGAATCCAGCTGCAATACAGATCACAGGCATTTCCGGAGCCTTCTCTTCAATGATCTTCGCATTTTCCAGCACCTGCGCGGGTTTGCAGGCGATCAGGACCATATCCACCTTCTCCAGCATTTCCTCCAGTGTGCTGCAGGTTCCGATGCCCAGCTCCTCACGCTTTGCAGCCAGCTCAGCCGGGATCGGCGTATATGCATATGCCATCTCGGGGGTCAGCTTTCCTGCGGCAACAAAGCCGGAGAAAAGAGCCGAACCCATATTTCCAATTCCGATAAAACCAATTCGTTTCATAGTGTCATTCCTCTCATTCAATCTTCTCGAAGTCAATGGCTCCGTGCTTACAGGTGGGGCAGATGAAGTCTTCCGGAAGCTCCTCACCCTCGTAAATGTATCCGCAGATCTTGCAGCGCCAGCCCTTTACCTGGGTCTTCTCCGGCTTGGGCTTGATATTTGACTGATAATAGCTGTAGGTCGCCGAGGGATCCTGATTCAGGACACCGCCGTCCGTCACATCCGCGATGAACATGGTATGTGTGCCCAGATCCACCTCCTGCACAACCTTGCCGGAGATAAATGCATTTACGCCCTTGGTGATCACATAGAGTCCGTTATTGGAACGCACCGCATCCTTATAATCCGCGAACTTGTCCACCTCCCGTCCGGTCTGGAATCCAAAATGCCGGAACACCTCAAACTCCGCCTTTTCGGAAAGTATGGAAATGTTGAACTCCCCCGTCTCATGCACGATGTCATGGGTGAGATTCGCCTTGTTCACACAGATGGATATCCGGTTCGGCGTCGTGGTTACCTGAATCGCCGTATTGATGATACAGCCGTTATCCTTGGTACCGTCCGCACTCTTCGCTGTCAGAACATAGAGTCCGTACCCCAGCTTATACATTGCTTCCTTATTCATTTGGTATCCCCCTTTCTTCTACCTAAGAATATGCTTCATTTCCCGCACTGCAGTCTTCATCCTCCGGTGAAACTGCGTAAAGAAATCCTCCGGCTCATACTCCGCCACATAGAACAGCTCCAGCAGAAAGAGCATGAAATTTCGGATCTGCTGCGGATCCTTTGCCTCCTGCACCTTGCGCCTGGCAAGGCCCAGGAAATTATGCCATTTTCGGACAAAGGCCGTATGCTCCTCTATGGGCTCTATATCGATCCATTTTTGAACTTTAACCTTGCTCCGATTCTGTTTCGTGCACTCATTCACCTGCAGAAAATACTTAAAATCCCCATTTTCATAATAGCGTCCCAGAGGGAACAGCCTACAGATGGAAGGGCGGTAGGGATGGATGCTGCAACGGCCCTCTTCATTCAGAAAGCCACAGCCATTCTCCATATTCATATGGGGCAGGGTCAGTCCGTCCAGCATACTGATACGAATCTCTTTCTCCACCATATCGGAGAAGCTCCGCCCGGTGCCCTTACAAAGCATCCATACGTCGTAGGGGTCCAGGGTGATGGAGGTACCCATATCACTCCTGCAGCATTTACTGCAGCCCGCGCATCCGGCGCAGTCCGCACGCACCATGTCATTTAATTCATAGAGTCTCCCATCGGAGATCTTCTCCAAGGTTCCTTCCCGAAGCACAGGGATTCCTCCGTTCCAGATAGGTTTTGGGCACACTTACCCATTTGATAGTTTACTGTAAAACGTTGAAAATGTAAACGAATGAAATGAACTTTTTGTAAAAGCATTGTATTTTTCCACTTTTTGTGTTAACTTATCTGTGATAAAATGCATCTTAAAAAAGGAAAGGATGGATATAATATGGCAGACTACTTTGATCCCAACAACGGATCCCAGAATTCGCAGTATCCGCAGTATCCGCAGTATCAGTCGAATCCTCAGGGAAATGATCCGCAGCAGGCGTATCAGCAGCAGATGTATCAGCAGCAGCTCAGCAGAACTGCATTTGGTGCAAATCAGCCGCAGTACGCAGCAGGCCAGCAGGGATACGGCGCAGCAGTTGCTACAGATGTGAACGATGTACTTACCAAGTCATTCCTCTTCATGTTCCTGGCACTTCTGGTAACCGGTATCACCGCACTTGCAGTTGCAAATACCACTTTCTGGTACAGCGTAAGGACAAATCCCGCCGTACTGATCGTATTTGCAGTACTTGAGATCGCATGCGTGATCGGAGCGACCTACGCAATGAAGAAGAACAACCTGGTTCTGTCCGCTGTTCTCTTCGGTGCATACTCGATCCTCAACGGTGTGACACTTTCGATCATCTTCCTGGCTTATGAGCTCGGATCGATCACACAGGTATTCTTCATCGCAGCCGGAATCTTCGGTGTTATGGCACTGATCGGCGCAACAACAAAGAAGGACCTGTCCAACCTCGGAATGATCTGCATCGTCGGACTGTTCGGAATCATCATTGCATCTATTGTCAACATCTTCATGCACTCTGAGAAGATGGACTACATCATCAGCATCATCGGTGTTCTTGTATTCGTCGGACTGACAGCATATGACGTTCAGAAGATTAAGAAACTGGCCGCAACCAATGCCGGCTACGATCCGATGGTAATCGGTCTCTACGGAGCCATGGAACTTTACCTGGATTTCATCAACCTGTTCCTGTACCTGCTGAGACTGATGGGCAAGGCGAAGAACTGACGAAACCAGGGCACTATTTGCAGTCGCCCCATAAAAACTGCCGGATCATGCTTGCATGAGTCCGGCAGTTTTTCTATGGGGTGAACCTGCGAAGCAGGGCTCGCCGCGATCATCGCAACCATAAGCACCGCACTTTTGAAAGGAATACTGTCCATGAAAGAAACCCTCCTCCTCTTCGCCCTCCCGGACAAGAGCATCCGGAACGACATCCGCAATCTTCTGACCCCCATGAAGGTCCAGATCATCTATGTGGAAAAGCCCAAGTACAACCGCACCCTGGCATCCCTTGCCGGTCTGCATCCCATGAAGGAGCTTCCCCTCCCCTATGACGGACCGGAATTCGACACGCCCCTCATGATCTTTGCCGGCATCCCCGATGCCAAGCTGGGTCTCATCATCGACGCTCTGAAATCCTACGAGAAATGCAGCTTCCCTCTGAAGGCCGTCATGACGGAAACCAGCCGGAACTGGGCTGCCGCCTACGCCTACCTGCACATCAAGGCCGAGCACGAAGCCCTGCATCCCGAAGTGTAAAAACGGGGTCAGACCCCATTACAAAATTGTTACGTATCCATGTAACAGTTTTGTAATGGGGTCTGACCCCGTAGTAGCAACGTGGCTTAGTGATGGAACAGACGGATGCCTGTGAAGCACATCACGATGCCGTATTTATTGCAGGTCTCGATCACATTGTCATCGCGGATGGATCCGCCGGGCTGGGCGATATAACGCACGCCGCTGCGGTTCGCACGCTCCACATTGTCCCCGAAGGGGAAGAATGCATCGGAGCCAAGCGCCACATCCGTATTCTTCGCAAGCCATGCCTTGCGCTCTTCTCTGGTGAACACTGCCGGCTGCTCTGTAAAGAACTTCTGCCACTCACCGTCACCGATCACATCCTCATAATCATCGCTGATGTAAACATCGATGGTATTGTCACGGTCCGCTCTGCGGATATCTGCCTTGAAGGGCAGGTTCAGAACCTGGGGTGACTGACGGAGGAACCACTTGTCCGCCTTGTCGCCTGCCAGTCTGGTACAGTGAATTCTGGACTGCTGTCCTGCACCGATACCGATGGCTGCACCGCCCTTTACATAGCATACCGAATTGGACTGGGTATACTTCAGAGTGATCATGGCGATGGCAAGATCGATCTTAGCAGACTCCGGAAGCTCCTTCGTATCTGTAACAATGTTGCTGAACAGCTCATCGTCGATCTTCAGCTCATTTCTTCCCTGTTCAAATGTAACGCCATAGACATCCTTGGTCTCAATGGGTGCCGGTACATACTCCGGGTCGATCCGGATCACACAGTAATTACCGTTCTTCTTCTGACGGAGCAGCTCGAGAGCCTCGTCCGTATATCCGGGTGCTACCACACCATCGCTGACCTCACGCTTGATGAGGCGCGCCGTATCCTTGTCGCACACATCCGAAAGGGCGATGAAGTCACCGAAGGAGGACATACGGTCTGCGCCACGGGCCCGTGCATAGGCGGATGCCAGCGGAGACAGCTCTCCCAGATCCTCTACCCAGTAGATCTTCTTCTCAATGTCGGTAAGGGGAAGTCCCACAGCCGCACCGGCCGGAGATACATGCTTGAAGCTGGTTGCTGCCGGAAGGTTTGTGGCCTTCTTCAGCTCCTTTACCAGCTGCCAGCCGTTCAGTGCATCCAACAGGTTGATATAGCCCGGCCGGCCGTTCACTACCGTGATGGGCAGGTCACTTCCGTCCTTCATATATACCTTCGACGGCTTCTGATTCGGGTTACAGCCATATTTCAATTCGAATTCGTTCATCCTTGATTCCTACCTTTCCATTGTATCGACTTTCACATGCGTTATTGATTCTTATTCACGATCCGGGTCTCTACCGCACCACTCTCGATATCCACAAAGCGGGTAAAGAGCGACACCTTATTGTCCGCATCGATGGCATTCCATACCAGATCCGTGAAGGTATCGATGTCCGCATCCGGAATCTCCACCGGTGTGGGCTCACCCTCATAGCTCGGCAGCGGATTTCCGTCTCCCATATAGGTGTGGATAAAATGTCCCTCTCCTGCCTTCGGATTGTCATAGCTGAAGGTATAACGGTTGCACTGGGAAGGATCCCCGTTGTTGGACTTCAGGATGGACATATCGTAGCAGTACCCCTTCGGTGCATCCTCTCCGAACTTCATCCATCCGGAGATCCGCGGTGTATAATTGGGGCCATCCGGCTCAAACTCACGGCTTCTCAGAGACTCCTCAAAGGTCTTCCCTGCAGACAGTCCGTCGAAAATGGTATCCGTCTGATCACCGTTGGTCACAATGATATTTCCCTTCAGTACCCGTACCGGAGCATAGATGATAAGGCTCGGATCCTCCAGCTTGGCCGGATCAAAGGCCTCGGTGCGGATGCCCTCACCCTCGGTTACAAAGACACGGTTCCGACTGTTCTCGGACCGTCCCATGATAAAATATGCACATACCGCCTTCTTCCCGTCCGGCGTACGGCCGATCACGATGCCGCGGCCCGGATAGGTCGTTGCTCCAAGTTCTGCTGCAAGCTTCTTCGTCTCCACTTTGCTTCCTCCTTATTCTTCCTCTTTCTTACCTTCACCGGGACTGATGTAAGTCCCCTTATACATTCGTTCCATCAGCTTCGAACGTGCACTGATGTCTTCTTCCACCTTCGCAAGACCGTACTGCTCGATCAGTGTATCCTGATCCGAGAACAGGTTCGTCCCAAGTCCCAGCTTCTCACCCTCGATGGTCACACCCATGGCCGCCAGTGTCGTGGGGAAGAGATCAAATGTTGAGAATTCTCTTCTTCTGGACCGGTCCGCCGTTTGTGCCGCCGGATTAATGATGGCGGTAAAGGTCTTTCTCAGATAGGTCTCCGGAACATCATCGCAGAAATCCCGGTCCATGGTGGGATGGTCTCCCGTAATGATAATGGTGGTATTCTCATAGAAGTCCTGCTTCTGGATCCACCGGACAAAATTATAGACCATGGTGGACGAGCAGTCCATGATATTCGCGTACTTGTTGCTTCCGAATTTTCTGGTACAATGCGGGCAGTAATGACCGTCCTCGAAATGGGTATCCACCGTCAGGATGGAGAGGTTAAAGGGCTGATCCCCCTTTGACAGCTCCTGCAGTTCCTCCTTCGCATAATCGAAGAGCTTCTGATCCTCATATCCCCACCAGACCTTGTAGTCCTTCGGGATCCTGCCCACCTCCTTGGCATACTCATAATCATGGATCTCATAATTGCCGTGACTCTCGTAATACAGTCTCCGTCCGCCGAAGGTGGCATCCGACCCGATGAGCAGCCGGTTCTTATACCCCTCCTTCTCCAGGATATCCCCGAAGGTAACGATTCCCGGAAGGAAGTCATCGTTGGCAGACATACCGTTCTGACCGAGAGGTGTCTTCAGCGGCAGTCCCGAGGAGGTGGCAAACATGGCGCCCATGGTCCATACCGCTCCCGGCAGTGCGATACCGCCGTTTCTGGTTCCGGAATAACCGGAGAAATCCTCGTATTCCGTGCCCAGCACCGTAAGATCCGGAATGATATTCTCCGGAAATGCACCGCCATGGGCTTCATCCATGTAAGTCAGCTCCATGGATTCCAGATAGATCACGATCACATTTCTCTTCTTCTCCGGAAATGTGACCTTTACCGAACCGGGATCCACATACTCATCCTCGATAAACGAGGACACCGTCATATAATTCTTCAGGAAGGATCCGATGCTGAAGCCGTTCCATGCGGCAACGACTCCGATCACGAAGATTCCCACCGTGATCCCCAGACTGAATCTCCAGGTCTTCTTCCCGGGACGCTTCTTCCTCCTGCTTCTTATCAGGAAGAATCCCACGATTCCCGTAATGAGAACGGAGCTTCCCAGCGTAACCAGCAGGAATTCCCAGACCATGTCCATGTTCGTTCCCTTCATGGAAACCTTCAGATGCCAGAGCAACTCATCCATGGTCAGCAGACTCCAGGTATAGAGAGCCCACAGAACAGCGGCCGTGAAAAATGTAACGAGGAATAAAAGCACCAGGATGACAACGATCTTCCAGATCTTCACCGGCTGGCCCTCCACAGCCTTCTTCCGCTCTTTCTTTCTTGCGGCACGAGTGTTCTTTTCCGATTTCTCCTCAGTCTTCTTCTCTGCGCCGTCCACAGCCCTCTTCTCTGCGCCGTCCTTCTCTTCCTCCTGCTCCTGCAGAGTTTCTTCCGTATTCAGTTGTTCTTCCTTCTTCTCCATCTTCATTTACCGGGCTTTGCCAACCCTCTGTCCGTAACGTACCGGCGTCTCTTCTCCGTGTTCGGAAGCCATCAGGATCTCCGGATCCACCAGGACCTTTCCGGGCTCAACCAAAACTACGATGGTAGATCCGCCATAGAGGAAAGTGCCCTTCTCCGCGCCTCTTTCCACCTCAGCACATCCGGTCTCGTGATTTGCGATCTTTCCCACCAGCATGGCACCGATCTCCATCTGTGTCAGAACGCCGAACCGTTTTGTCTTAATACAGGTATACTCCCTGCAGTTTTCAATGAAAACCGGGCGTGCCTCCAGCGCAACCGGGCGAACTGTATGCAGTGCTCCCGGGATAAACCGGTTGGCAGATTTTCTTCCGCTTTCCACATATCCATAGCGATGATAATGATTCACGCAAAGCCGGTAGACCAGGCACAGTCCGCCCTGATACCGCTTTGCCAGCTTGCTGTCCCTCAGCAGACTGCGTACCGTATAGCTGCTCTGCTTCAGGGGCAGCACGGTATCCTCTTCGATTCTCCATACGGAAAGAAGTCCGTCACTGGGTGCCACCATGATCTCCGGATCCTGCTCCACAGGCCGGAGCCCCTCCTTCACGTGACGCGAGAAGCAGTCATTGAAGCAGGTGAACCCGTCCATCACATATTCCTCCGGATCGATGTCCGCCTTACGGATAAACCCTTTGATCAATGGCTTTGACAGCCTGCAGTCCAAAAATGCCCCACAGAGCTTCGACAACGTCCTGCTGCTAAGGGGCACGAGCAGCGCCCTTCCGGGCGCTGTATCATACAGAAAATGTAATAAATCCATAGTATCCTCACATACCTCTGGTCAAGAGGAAATACAACATGATCCCAAACTCAATACAACCGATTCCGATCATGATCAGAATCCCCCGCATGCCTGCCTTTGCGATCCGGATCCTGGAGATAAACAGGAACGCGGTCACCAGCATTACAGAGAAGTAGATGGGAGTGAAATCCACACGTGTCACAAAACGGATCAGCAGAACGGTAGGGAAGATCAGTGCCGAAGAGGTAACAGGCAGACCGATATAGGTCTTCCGTACCCCGCCCTCCGTACGGGAACGCTCTTCTTCCGTAACATTGAAATAGGCCAGACGTATCAGTGCCGTCAGCACATAGAAGGAAATGATCACGAGAAAGAGGATCGGATACAGGATCGCTCTGTCGCGGTCCTCCGGATGAAGCACCGGCATTTCCAGATATTTGGAGCTGGCACGTACCAGCCCGATACCGATGGCTGCCGGAAGCACTCCGAAGGAGATAAGATCCGCCAGCGAATCGATCTGAATACCGAAGCTCTTCTCAAAATCCGTACGGTTCTTCTTCTTGCGTGCCACCTTTCCGTCAAAGGCATCGCACAGTCCGCAGAACAGAAGGAAGAAAGCCCCGATATAGGGGTGTCCCGTTCCGTAAAGGGAAATCACGATTCCCAGCACCGCGGATATTGCAGATAAGTAGGTCAGTATGACCGTATAATCAAATACACCTATCATTTCTTACGTCTCCCTATCGCCATGAGCCCGATCATCATCGTGATCCCGCTCACTATGATACAACAGTAAAATGAGATTCCTCTGCTCAGCATCTGTACCTGATATGCAAATTCCTGCGGCATCAGATTCAGATACCCTTCGATCATCAGGTAATCGGAGATTCCGATGGCTCCCGGAATGGGGATACAGGTTGCTCCGATGGTTGCAAAGCACTGGGTTGCAAAAAGCTCCCGAACCGGCCCCGCTCCTCCCAGAGCACGGAAGGCAAAGACCGTAACCGCGATCTGCGCAAACCTCTGCAGGATATTCATAAGACAGGCCCTGAACCACATTCCCTTATGGCCTGCCACCACGCCCACACAGGTCTTGTATTCTTCCATAACCTTTTCAAGCTTTTTGTAAAGGCGTTCCGGCTTCTTGACGATATGGATCTTGTGGAAGAAAGCGATCACCTTCATGGCGATCCGGAAGATAAACTCTCTCTTTCGGATCATCAGTATTCCCAGGATAAGGAGCACCAGGAAAACAAGGAAACCCGCAATGATGAAGACCCTGCACACCGTACTGTATCGGAAGAACACTCCCGGCGCAAGAATGAAACCCATGATTCCGGAGAAGAGCAGACCCACATTAAAGGCAATAAAGTTGATCACCAGTGTGGCCGTAATGACTGCTCCCGGGATCTTGTCCTGCATCATAAAGAAAATGATGGCAGGCTGACCGCCGGTTCCGGAGGGTGTGATTGCCGAAAAGTAGGTATCTCCCGCAGAATAGAGGAAGCCTCTTCTCACCTTCTGCGGATATCCGCAGGTACGGACGATCTGAAGCAGGGATACTCCTTCAAAAAATATGAAACTGAACATACAGAGGCCGCCCATCAGAAGCCACCATACATTTGCGTGTGCCAGAGAGTGCAGGAAGTCGCTGACCGACATTCCGCTCCGGTATACCATAAACCATATGGTAAACACCGCAAGAAGCAGGGAGACTACCGCCCAGAGGGCCTTTTTCTTCATATCCAAAGCTGTTTTTCCTTTTTCCCAACCCTTCTATTTCTTTGCAGACGGAGTCAGTTTATCATAAAACATAGCTTTATACAAACATTTTTTCAATTCCTACGGCGTATCCTCGATTCCGTACTGGGACTTTACCTCTTCGGACATCTCCGCTCCCTTCAGAATATCCTTCGCCTTCCCGATGAGCTCGTCTACGGTGTAATGTCTGAAATATCCGACGGAATACTTATCATCTACGATCGCATAGGTATAGAAGCGATCGGTGAGTCTGTGATGTCCGATGGAATTCTGGACACTGGTCTCCTCGGTCCAGGATTCCAGATCGAAGACATCCGTGATGCCTGAAACCTCTACATAGAACTTTTGATCTGAGGAAGAGAAATCAAACTTCGCCTCCTGAGCATCCGAATTCATGCAGGTAAGAGTTGTCTTTCCAATGAAGTCTCCGCTTGCCGCATCATACCTGTTCAGGACCCCATTACTGAAAGCCACCAGCAGCATGGTCCCTTCTTCCTTGTTCTTCGGCGTATAGTATGTCATTCCGATGGGCACCGCACCTGGACAGCGGAAGGAGATCTCACATCTTCCGTCACTCTCCACAAAGCGGATACTGATTCCGTCTGTAATGGCAAATCTGTCATTTCCCGCATCATACGCCACCAGCTTTGTTTTCTCCCAGCTCTCGGAAAGGATCACCTCCAGACTCTTCTTTTCATTCATATCTATGATCCAGTCCCCTTCACTGTTCGTAAAGTAAACCTTGTCTGCACCGGAGAAGTAAAACGGCGTTGTATAGGAGCCGCCAACCAACTTATCCTCGGAGATCAGGACCGATTGGGATGTACCTGTTGCCAGGTCATATACATATACTGTCCGCCGGTAATCCTTTTCTTCCGTATAGATCAGCTTTCCGTTCTGCACCCGTACACTGTTCTCAGCAGGTACGGTGGTCTGGAACAGATTCTTTCTTGTCAGCTCTCCCGTACCGAGATTAACCGAAAACAGTACATACTGGCCCTCGTCATAGTCAGTACGTCCGAGATAGAAGAAATCACCTGCCGAACCGATCAGCTGGAAGTTTCCGATGGAATATCTCTCTCCGTTTTCTTTCGTAAGCGGCATCTGGTACCGCAGTTCACCGGTCATGGGGTTGATCAAAGTGAGCATATCAAACTTGCCGGAGATCCCCTTTGCGATCTTCGGAAACTCCTCCGCCTCTTCCTCACTTACCATGGCCAGAACCCCGTCGTCCAGAAGCATACAGTTATAGAAGTAACTGAGTTCCTTTCCCTTTGTGATCTCCATCCACTCATTATCATATACATTTGTCTGATAATGAATGATCTGGGAAGAGTTGGATGACCGTACAAAGACTCCGTTTCCTACAGCTGCCTGTGAAACCTTGTTGATCATACACGGCTGCACCTTGGCGATCACCTTTGTCGTCGGCATGGCAATGGACCCGTTGTAGCATACATACAGCGGCCAGCCGTTTCCGTCATAGTCACTGATGCTCACAATAGGCGAATTCACGTGATGATCCGCTACAACAGAGCCGTCACTGATCCCGTACATGACCGCATGATTTCCTGAGTAGTACGCAATGGATTCCGTCTTTGGAAGTGCCATGAAATCACTGTTGATGAGGACGTCCGTACAGTCAAAATCCTTACTCCACACTGCTGTCATGGCATCCGGATCAATACAGAGGATCTTACTGTAGTCCGTCTTCAGATAGGAGATCCCCAGCACTGCCATGCTGCCACTATCCTCTCCCGTGGGATAGGCGGCCATCAGGTGCTTATCATCCGCCCAGTAGAGATTTCTGACCCTTTGAGCATCGACCTTCATCTCCTTCGTGGTCTTGTCCTTGATATTAAATACGCAAATGGCGGTGGAATCCTCGAAATTACCCTTAATATAAGCAATTTTAGTTCCGTCCGGAGAAACATGAACATCCGAGATCAGGTCATTGGACGTGGTGAATTCACAGGACTCCGCTACGGAACCATCCTGGACCCGGAGCTTCATTACCTTATGCTCGCCGTTATAGACCGAAACATGTCCGTCCGTCCACGGTTCAAAGGTATTCGAGTATGTGATCATATCCTCACTCTCATATTTCCAGAGCTGGGATCCTTCCGGGATCCGGTAGGCAAACAGCGTCCTTTGGCTCTGCACCAAAAGGATCGAATCATTCAGAAAGGCAATATTATCCGCCGAATCCGTCTGGGACGTCAGGGACAGGATCACAGAATGATCACCTGCATTCCAGACTGACACATTTCCATTGGCATCCATGGCCGCCAGAGTTCTTCCTGTGCTGTCAATCTTGAAATCTGAGATACTGTTAGGCATGTCATAATTCCAGGTGGCAACCACGGTATCGTTGCGGCGCGGGGAATAGGACAAGGTGGAATCCACCAGAGCACGGATGGCCTGGGGCGTGACGGGGCGTGAATCCTCTTTATCCTTTGGCAATGCGGCCAGAGCCAGCTGAATCGCCAGGATCCGCTGCTCATCTTCATCCGCCGACATGGATTCATACGCCAGATATTTGGACTGATTACGGAGTGCCTTGTCATAGTTGTCACGGATCTGCCCCTTACTGTACAGCAAATAGGCGGCAAAGGCCACGGCAACGGCCATGACGCCCGCAAAGATCGCCGTAAGCCGGCGAACCTTGTACTGTCTGCGGCGGTTCATCAGTTCATCGTAGGAGCATCCCAGCAGTGCGGATGCAAGCCGGGGCAGTTCTTCCTTCTTCGCCTTCTTATGGGACAGACGATAATCACAGGAAAGGGGCTCCAGCGGGACACGGACCGTGTAGGGCTGTCCGTTCTCGTTCATATAGGTACGGTCCTCGTACTTCAGGATATCCGGGATCACGTCCTCCGGCTCCCCGTCCACCAGTACCGTGGTGATCTGCTTTCTGGTATGATTCCTGAGGAAATACTCGATCTCCCGGGGAACCCAGCGTGACTCCTTTGTGGCCGTGGAGCAGATAACGATCAGATAGTCTGCGTGCTCCAGAGCAAAGGCGATCTCCGTGGAGAGGTCACTTGCAGTGCCCAGCTCGTCCTTATCCAGAAAGATCCGGTTGATGGATTTCATTCCGGTGCTTTTCTTTATCTTTCCCGGGATATGGAAATGTTCCAGATCATTCTGGATCGCCTTTGCGACCTTGATATCCTTCTCCGCGTGACGGTATGAAATAAATGCGTTGTAATGCTCTATCATTAAGGCCTCCTACTGTATCTCTTTGTAGAGTCGGTGAAACAGTCTGCCGCGGATGATGTAGATATCATGGGGATCATCCTCACGACAGGCGATATAGTCACCGGGATTTCCGGAATAGTATTTCTCCTCATCCCATGCCGTAAACAGCTTCACGTAATGATCCAGCTTCCCGGCCAGGATCCGTGAACCGCCGGAGCTGATCACTCCCATGGCGTACTTTAGAACTCCCTTCCGTTCCCCCGTTACGGTATCCTTCAGTGTAGGATCGTACTCGAACTCCCGGCTGTAGGGTTTCCCTGTACGCGTATAGCTCTTCTCCAGCTTCTCCTTTGTAATGGGATAAACCTCTCCTTCCAGACCCACCATGAGGAAAAGTTCTTCCTTCACAAAGATCTCCACATCTCCCTCCAGTGTACGGATCTCCACTCTGGTTCCCGCCGGGAACAGATCCGTCAGCTTCACGCAGCCCAGCTCCTGTGGCTGCTTCTCATAAAGCCGAAGTCCCTCCGGATCCAGGGTGGTCTCCCTGGCATACATCACCTTGTACAGGGAGAAGTATTCCTTCATTCGTTCCAGCAGGATACGATCCGCCAGGGTATAGGTATCTTCATTTTTCGAAGCCAGCTCGTCCAGAAGCTCCGGCCGGATGGTCCCTCCTGCCTTGAGGATGTGGCCGCCTCCGCCTCCGATGCCATCTGTCAGGAAGGCCGCCAGCTCATCCGCATGGATCTCCTTTACACAGCTCCTTACGGAAAGCTTCACCTCAAAGGGACTTACGTAATAGGCAAGGCTTGCGTCGATCCCATCCGTCTCCATTACGAAATCGCTGATCACGCCCAGGATGTTGGGATCGCAGGGCTCCGTCCTGAGGATCACGAACCGCTCCTCCGGGTGGTACTCATACCCCGTGATGGCATGTCCCGTAATGGTCAGCTCATCCAGGGAAATGTTGGAATTGCTCATCTCAGTGATCACGCTTCGGTTCACCAGCAGGCTGTCTCTCATATCCCTGTCCAGAGGATGGGAAACCTCGGACAGACGGTTGGTATCTGTGTAGAGGCCGTAATAGAGGGCCGTGGAGAGATTCTTCTCCTCGTCCAGAGAGAAGCCCTCCTCCCGGAGCATATCCCAGATGATCGTAGCACAGCTGCCGATACCGCTCCGCACCTCGGACAGCTCGGGCAGCTCCCTGGTCACCTGATGATGATCGATGACGGCGATCACGTCTGCGTCGGTCCGCGTCACATTTCTCTCGCCGTACTGACAGTCCACCGTGACCAGAAGCTCCGGTACCGACATGAAGTCCGGTTCAAAGGATACCGGGATATCCAGACGCTCCATCATGATCCGAAGGTTACTCTTGTTCACGGCAGTTCTTCCGCGGTAGATAAAACGGGCGGTCTTCCCCATCTGTTTAAAATACCACCACAGCGCATAGCCGGAGGCCAGCGCATCCGCGTCCGGATTGTCATGACACTGGATCACGATATCGTTATATGCAAGTAATTCATGTAGTTTCATAAACTAAACCCCTTTATTGCCTTCTCCTGTCCTTGCCCACAGACTGATAATATGCGGTCTTTGCCTCGTACATGGCCATATCCGCTTCAGCCACCAGCTTCTCCGCGGAAAGACCTTCATAATCGGAGGCGACGGCATACCCCACAGCCAACCGCAGCTCCTTAACCTTCTCTCCTGTCCAGGCATTCAGTTCCTGCTCCATTCGGAGCATGGCCTCGTCCACCTTCTCCTTGCTCATGGTTCCGATCACCACGAACTCATCTCCACCTGTACGGTAACATTTTCCTTCCTCCCCGAAGACACGCCGGATGCAGTCTGCCGCTCCGCGGATCAGCTCGTCTCCCGCTTCATGTCCCAGGGTATCATTCACGGTCTTTAACTCATTGATATCGATGGAATATGCCACAAAATCCTCAGGAACCCCCTGATCATCCAATTCCTCCAGGGTCTTGGAATAGGCATACCGGCTGAATACCCCGGTCAGGGCATCCGTCGTGATGGCCACTTGCTGCTCCTGGATAAAATCGTCAGAGGCAAGCTGGGAGAATTCCGAGGTGTGGATGAACATCAGGATGGCTCCAAGAGTCAGAGCGATGTAGGCGGTTCGGAATTCGGATCCCAGAAGCTCCTGAATCAGAATCCCCACAACCACCAGCAAGGCTATGGCATACAGAGAGAATTTGTTCTGTCTTCGAAATTTTTTTCCGTAGAGGATAAACTGGATCATGATAATGATGATGACGAGGACATACACGCCCACGTACCATGAATACATGGGACCATGCTGATAATAATGATTATCATCAACCGTCACCATCCAGCCTGTAAACAGGGAAATGATCTGAAATACGGTATTGAGAACCAGAAGAAAGGCCAGGATCCGGGTCCAGATATTTCGGATCCGCATCTGCCCTGCGAAGATCCCGCCGGCGATGGGCGTCAGAATATAATCGCAGCATTTGATCACCAGGATCGGCCATTTCGGAATACCCGCCTTTCCGTTCATCTGAATTCCGTTCCACTCAGCGAAGGCGGAAAGCGCGATCAGGCCGTAGGTCAGGTAGAACATTTTCTTTTCCTTTTCGGAAAGACGGCCGTTCTCCTTGACCAGAATGCAGAGAATCCCCAGGGACATCAAGGATAG
Organism: uncultured Lachnospiraceae bacterium; assembly: GCA_902797155.1. Lineage (GTDB taxonomy): Bacteria > Bacillota > Clostridia > Lachnospirales > Lachnospiraceae > Eubacterium_Q. The sequence continues at coordinate 16,372 of CADBRW010000066.1, read as the reverse complement.
CAGTATGATAGTTGTGTAATAACTGATCACCAGGTTTCCTCCCCAAAAAAGAAATCTGCAACATTTCTATTATAGCACGTATTTCCGAGAAAAACACCCACCGGATGAATCATTTGGGTATGCTGACGAAGACGCGGTAGCCGCTGTCCTCCGTGATCCGGACCGTCCCTCCCAGGGAGCGGGCACGGCTTTCCATATTCGTAACACCGATACCGGAACCGGAGGATTCCCGTCCCGTAACAGGTTCGTTACGCAGTGTCCCATCCGAAGAAAGGTAATCATGGACTACCAGCTGATAGAAGCCCGGATGCTCCAGGATGCTGATCAGCACGCTGTCATTCAGGCTGTGTCTCAGGATATTGGAGACCGCCTCTCTCAGGATCCCGATGATCCCGTATTTCTTCTCCCGGGGCATATCCTCGGATGCATCGATCTCTATGGACACATGAAATGCTGTCTGCAGGGGTTCCGCGATCTGACGGACGGTTCCCTCCAGATTCACCGAAGAATCATGAAGATCATGAACGCTGGAGCGGATGCTGGTCATGGCACTGTCCAGAGTCTCCCTGACACCGGTAAGCTCCGTATGCACCGGTTCCTCCTTATGGATGGCCAGCAGCGCACCCACCTGCAGAAGGGCACGGGACAGGGTGTGTCCCACATTGTCATGGATCTCCCTGGCGATCCTGTTTCGCTCTGCCAGCTGGGCAGTCACCACCTCACTGTCCCTTGCCTCCAGTAGCTGTTCATTCTGACGATTCAGCTGCTGCCGCTGCTCTTCGTCATCGTCCCGCATTTTCTTCACCTGACGCTGGGCCTCGGCCAATCGGATGGTTTTCGCAGCGAGCCACACCGCAAGGAAGATAAGCACCGATGTGATGCCCAGGAGCAATCCCTCCGGGTTCCCCTTATTTACAGACAGTATGATGGCATTCACATACGCCAGGCCCGAAATGATAAGGCCCGGCCAGTTCCTGCCGTACAGCATGTCATACACCAGAAGCGGGAGCAGCCAGAAGAAATCCGCATTGAACAGGACCAAAGCTGCAGCCACATCCATGAGGATGAAGGCAGTGGTCAGGCGGATATTGCCACCACGACCCATCTTCTGTCCCGCTGGGTCTGCAGGAAGCAGCCAGATCAGGGCAGCCGCAGCCGCCAGTGTCAGATAGACCGACACGATCCGGGTCGTCCCGAACATACTCTGTCCGAGCACATACACCGTGCAGATGCACAATATGCACTTGTCGATTGCCCGTTCCATTTCCTGTTACCGCTCCCCTGATGATCCTTTTATTTGTTCTTATAATAGAAGATCGCAAGGTTGGTCCGGTCTCTCAGATCCAGCTTGCTGAGAATGGTACTGATATAATTCCGCACCGTTCCTTCGGAGAGGAAGAGCTTCTCCGCGATCTCCCGGTTGGAGAGCCCGTCAGCCACACATTCCACGATCTCCGCCTCCTGGACAGTGAGACCGTATTCCTCAAAGGAGAACTCCTTCTTCTCCTCGGAAAGCAGGTTCGGAAGCCGGTCCACCACCTGGTCCCCGAAGACGGACTGCCCCTCATATACCGCCCGGAGAGCCGGAAGGATCCCGTCGAAGTCCTGCTTGATGATATATCCCTTGGCTCCGATGGCCAGGGCATTCCGGATGTATTCATCATCATTGAAGGTAGTCAGGAAGAGGATCCTTGCCGCAGGGTCCTCCTGAAGGATCTGCCGTCCTGCTTCCAGTCCGGTCATCCCCTCCATACGGATGTCCATCAGAAGAACGTCGGGCTTATGCTCCCTGTACAGTTCAACTGCCTCTTCTCCGTTCTTTCCCGTGGCAAGAACCTTCGTCTCACCGTCCGCTTCTATGATGGTTTTCAGAGAGACAGCCACCAGGCTGTCGTCGTCTACGATCACTATCTTCATGCTAATATACCCCTTTCCAGGTCAGGATCAACTCGTGGATGAATGCAAATCTCTCCCAGTATTTCTCCGCATTTTTTTCTTTTATCCCTGCGTTTTTTCCAACTTCAATCAGATCCTTATCCTGAATATCTTTCCCTTATCAATATCTTGGGTCTGGTCCCACCGCTTGAACCACCAAGATTATATAACATGTCCAGCTTATCAGTAGATTATAGCAAAAATCGGCCTTTTTTTTCAATAATTGATATTATATTATCCCCTCTAAACCCCTTCGTTATCAAAGGGCGGGATAAAGCTTTCATCGGCGGATTCCCCTTCCTGCATGAATCCTCTTGTGACGCCGAGCTTCGCGGCGTATTCGATCAGACTATGGTATTCATGGGGTGTGACCTTTCTGTCGATCTCAGGAAAATGTTCCTTCAGCAATTCGTGGTCCGGGGTGTACTGGCTCATCAGGCTGATATAGATCTGATCCCCATAGGTTTCGAAGAGATAGCGGAGGATCAGCTTGGCCTGGATCAGCATGCCCGGAAGGAGGAGATGCCGGACGACGACACCGCGGGAAAGGAGCTTTCCCTGCGTTACCGATGTATCATCTGTTCCCATCTTTTCCTCCGCCACATTTTCCTCTGTCACAGGATCTGTTCCTGTACACTCAGAGATAAATCGGCATTCCGGCTGCTGCCGGACCATTTCGGCGATGGCTGCCTTCGCCACATCCGGATATCCGGGAGCCCGGCTGTAACGCAGCGCATCCTCATCCCGGATGTATTTGAAGTCGGGAAGGTAGATATCGATCAGACCCTCCATGCGCTTTAGGGTATCCACCTCGATGTAGGAGGAGGTGTTGAGCAGGAAGGGAAGCCGGAAGCCTTCCGTCTTGGCGCGCTCAATAACCGGGGCTATGGTGGGAAGATAGTGATCCCCGGTTACCAGATTGATGTTGTTCGCCCCCTTCTCTTCCAGTTCATAGAAGATTTCCAGAAGGCGGTCAGCTGAAATCAGCTTCCCGGCCTTCCCACGGCTGATGGCCTGATTCTGGCAGTAGACGCAGCCCAGATTACAGCCGGAGAAAAAAACGGTTCCGGAGCCTTTTGTTCCGGAGATACAGGGTTCCTCCCACATATGCAAAGCAGCACGGGAAACCTGCAGAGTACTTCCCACTCTGCAGGCCCCCGTGCTTTCATTTCGGTTAACGCCGCATTTTCTCGGACAGATGCGGCATGCTGTATACACTTCTTTCATATGCTCTCCTAAACTGGGGACGACAGGAGAAACATCAGGTGCTTAGCCGCAATCACAGATACCTTTCTCGGCCAGGCTCGCGCCTTAAAGCACCTGATGTTTTGACTGTCGGCGTTGCTACCCCTCGGCAGACATAAGATCCCGGTTGATCTCACGGATATTCTTCTTCAGCTCCCTGTACTGGGTGATAAACATGATGAAGTAAGTAACGGCGTACCCCGCCAGGGTCGGGATCAGGGCCTGAGGATGGCGGTGCAGCTGCCAGAGGAAGACGGTGATCGCCGCCAGAACCATGGCCGTCAGGATGAAGTACAGGATGCTCTGGATCAGGAATCCAAGTCTGTCGATCTCAAAGAGGAATGTCATCATGGCAAATGTGGCACCGATGGCTCCATACAGCAGTACATTTACATAGGCAGCGATGGCCGGTGTCGGGAACAGGGCTCTGGCCTCCGGAGGCATGGAGATGAAGCCGGTATTGCCGGCCGAATTCACGATCAGGTCCACGATCAGATTTACCAGGAGTCCGATGATGGCCGAGAGGGCGAAGCTGACGGCTCCGCGTTTCAGTATCATTTTCACTGTTTCTTTCATGCCTTCATCCCTCCTTCCTTTCCGGATTTTACGTTCTGCAGAAGCTCCTTCAGCTTCGCCACATTTCTTCTGGAGCTGTAGGTCTCATATCCGTTCTTCATGATGACCCGGATGGTTCCGGTGAGACCCAGGTCCAGGCTTCGGATCTTTCGGATATTCACGATCTCGGACTTCGAGATCCTGACAAAGCCGAAGGTCACCAGCTCCTTCTCCAGATCGGACAGCGTCCGGGACAGCGTATACTTCTTCGCGTTATCCAGCGCGTAGACCTTCTGCTTCTCTGCATAAAAGGTTATGATCTCCGCCGGCAGGACCATACATTTATTCCCCACCTCGTCCGTACATACAAGAGACGGATCATACATGGCATGAAGCTCATCCAGGATCTTCTTTACTTCGTCGTCCATGGTGTTCTTACAGACATGCAGCTCCGTCTCGTTAAACCGTTCATTGATATTTGCCCTGATCTGCATAGGATGCATCTCCTCACTGTATACTCGTAATGACACTTCCAAGTATACTGTATGTTCAGGGGCTTTTCAACTAAGAGAGGTCCGCCTTCATCTTCCTTCTGAAGAGAACCACTCCCAGGATCATAAGTGCCGCTGCGGAGCAGATGACAACGATGAGCGGTATTACGAACTGCTCTAAGCCAAACTCCATACTGATCGTACTCCTGGATACCTTGGTGCAGTAAATGAAGGGCGTGCATTTTGCGATATTGTAGAGCACACCTCCTGTCTTCTCCGCATCAAACCAGATTCCTCCGATGAAGGAACCCAGGGAAATGATGACGGAACAGATTCCCGGCGCGGCCTTCTCGTTGCAGATGGTTCCGAAGATCAGCCCCACGGCGATAAACATCACAGCCGAAGGGATCGTCGTCACTACGCCCAGAAGAAGTCCCAGCGGATTCAGTGAGTATCCAACGATGAGTGAGATCACAAATGCCGCAACATAAGTCAGCACCGACTGTACCACAGCGATCAACAGCATGGGAAGGATATATCCGTTGGTGAAGTTCCTGCTCTTCATGGGAGATGCGAACAGGCGGGTCAGAAATGATCCGGATCTGTCCGTTGCCACGGAAAGTGCGGTAAAGAGCATCACGAAGGTCTGACCGAAGATCACAACTCCCCCTGCCAGGTTATCGATGCGGAAAACGGTCTGTCCCGCTTCCTTCGGAATCCCCTGATTCACCAGGGTCATGATCACCAGCATTACCAGGGGAAATGCGACGCAGAAGATATAGCTTAAGGGATCGCGGGACATTTCCAGCAGATTTCTTTTTGCAAAGCTGATCGTCTTGTTATTCATGATATGCACCTTCCTTTTCTGCAATGCTGACGAATACTTCCTCCAGACCCTTCTTTCCGGTCTCTGCCTCCAGTTCAGCCAGTGTACCGAGGCTGACCATCCGTCCGCTGATCATCACGCCGATCCGGTCGGACAGGGCCTCCGCCTCTTCCATATAATGTGTGGTGAGAATGATGGTAGTGGTCTTCTTTAAGGTCTCGATCACCTTCCAGAGCTCCCTTCTGGCCAGCACATCCAGCCCCAGTGTAGGCTCATCCAGGAAGAGAACCTTCGGCCCGCCGATGATGGCCATGGCGATGGACAGTCTCCGCTGCCAGCCTCCGGACAGGGTCTTTGCCTTCTTACCGCGAACCTCTTCCAGACCGAAGGTCGAGATTACTTCGTCCACGGCATCTTTCTTCTTTCCGTAAATCTCTGCCATAAAACGCAGGTTTTCTTCTACCGTGAGCTTTGCCGCCACTGCCGTATCCTGGGTGGAGATTCCCACCAGCTGCTTTACCGTATCCGGCTCCTTCATCACGTCGTGACCCAGGATCTCGGCACTGCCCTCCGTAGGTGTGGAGAGACAGGAGAGCATACGGATCGTAGTGGTCTTTCCGGCGCCGTTCACACCCAACAGGGAGAAGAGCTCTCCTTCCTTCACCGAAAGATTCAGATGATCCACAGCGGTTTTCTCCCCGTATTTCTTTGTCAGTTCTTTTGTTTGGATCGCAAGTGCGTTCTTCATAACAAAGCCTCCCTTTATTTCTCAACTCGTTCTGAGGTGAGAATATCAAAGGGAGGAACATTTGCATATGATTTTGACATGAGCGGTCGTTTTCCTTCGATGAACGGCAGGAAACCGGCTTTCGGATCTGTTAATTACAAAAACCGTTTGACGTAGGGCGAAGATTGTAGCATGATAGATTCGGAATTATTTGAAAGATACCCCGGGGTCTGACCCTATGATCTGTATCAATAAGGAAGCTAAGATGAGTCGAAATAAAGAAGCAAAGATAAGAACCGATCAACCGAATAACAAGCGGCTTCTGGTCCAGGTCGGAGCGATCTTCGTGATCATCTTCGTCATTATCATTTCCGTTATCACCGCTTTGGTGGTAAAGGGAAATCTTTCCACGTACCTGGAGGCAAAGAAAGAGCTGCTCACCCCTACACTGCTCCGTAACAGGAACAAGCTGATGAATATCCGGCACTATGAGTGGTTTTTGGAGTACTGGGCAGAGCATCCTGAAGTCATCTGCCGTGAGCCTGCGGAGTCCGATATGCAGAAATATGTAGACTCTAACATCGAGATCAGCTCCGGAAATGTTCAGCTCACCCTTGAAGAACTGAAGGCTCTCGATCCGGAATTGCAGAGTGTCATCGCATCTCAGGTTTACTACAACTTCTCCCTGGATATGAACCTGTCCCAATGGCAGCTAAACAATGAGAACCTGTTCTGCATGAATATCGGTGACTCCCATCCCGGTTTCGTTTACGTATATGCAGTCATGACGGATGAACTGTTGAACGGGTCTGAAGATGCTCTTTACATTTTCAGCGGTGGCGCCGTGATCGACCTGCACGATCATCCGGCCATCCAGACCCTGAAGAACGGAAAATTCGACTCCAAACAAAGCCAGACCATATTTGAACGTTATGATAACCCGAAGGACGGTGAATACTACTATTATGGCTATATTCCCATCTATGTGGACAATGAGCCCCGGTATGTCATCGGGATTGCTCACCAGTGGAGTGACTTCCATTCCCAGATGATGGTTCAGCTGGCAGTCATGGGTATCGGCAGCGCACTCATCATCGCAGCCGCAGCCGCCATCCTTTTGTTCTACATCCACAGAGCCGCCATCCGGCCGCTGAAGAAGATCCAGCGTGGAATGAAGAACTATATGGAGAACAAGGACAGCCGGCAGGTTGAAACGGATATGAACCACATCCTTCAACACAACGAATTCGGAGATCTGGCATCGAACCTGACATCCCTTGCAGCGGAAATGGACCGCTACACCGAAGAAAACTCCCGGCTGGCCGGAGAGCGTCAGCGGGTGGAAACCGAGCTTACGCTGGCTGCCGGAATACAGAACGGCGCATTACCCGATGAATTCCCTTCGGAATCCGATTACAACCTCTATGCCTCCATGACACCGGCGAAAGAAGTCGGAGGAGATTTCTACGACTTCTTCCCCATCGACGAAACCCATGTGGGGCTTGCCATCGGTGATGTTTCGGGAAAGGGTGTTCCCGCATCCCTCTATATGATGATCTCACAGCTGCTGATCCGGCAGAATGCCCGCGCAGTCAGCTCACCTGCCGAGGTCCTGGCCAGATCCAATCAGGCCATCTGCGAGAACAACAAGCTGGAAATGTTCGTTACGGCATGGTTCGGCATCCTGGACCGCACCACGGGTAAAGTGACCGCATGCAGTGCGGGACATGAATACCCCATCATCAAAAAACCGAACGGTAACTTTGAACTCTTTAAGGACCGCCATGGCTTTGTGCTCGGCGGAATGGAAACCTCCAAATATAAGGAGTATGAACTGACTCTGGAGCCCGGCAGTGTCCTTCTGGTCTACACCGACGGCGCGCCGGAAGCCACAAATGCCAAAAATGAGCTTTACACCACGGACCGTATGCTGGAAGCACTGAACCGGCATCCTGATCTGAATCCGAAGGAGCTGATCGAAGCACTGAAGGAGGACATCAATGGATTTGTGGGCGACGCCCCGCAGTTCGATGACCTGACCATGCTGTGCGTGAAGTACATCGGAAACGGCAAGTAAACCGGCTCCTGCCTGGCAGGATACACATAAAAGAGAGTCACACCGCGTGTCATTTTCATGACACGCGGTGTGACTCTCTTTTATGCTAACACGAATAGTATCTTTAGGCTACCTGACGTCTTTCGGCGGTTATCTTCGATACGGCAAGACCGACGAAGAGGCATACAAGGCCGAAGGCCAGCTCGATGGCGAAGCAGTCCCAGACATCTGCGAAGGTTCCGCCGTCGAAGATACGGGTGTTCGCTGTGGAATACCAGTAGTTGGGAAGGAACTGGCTGACCTTCTTCACACCATCACCAAGGATGGAGAGAGGTACGAAGGTACCGCCCAGGAAACAGAACCCAAGGCCGACGATGTTGGAAAGTGCAGACGCCCCTGCCGATGCGAAGAACGGTACATTTGCAAACATGGAGATCATCATGGCCACTACCAGTGTGAATATCGCCGTATTTGCAACCGCCAGCCACCAGGATTCCGTAAAGAGGACGGATGAGGCCGCCGAAGCCGCACTGTCTCCGGCATTGCCCGGTACAGCTGCCCCGCCGCTTCCCATCAGACTGGCAACGATGACCATTACCACCATCAGGATCATTGCAAATGTAGCGCCACCTCCCAGGATCCACATATTCCGCTTCCCCGGTGCCATGGATGACACCTGGATCCGGTTCTTCTTCTCACCCTTGTTAAATGCTACAACTGCCGGGAACACACCTGTGATCATCACACAGAGGATACCGTAGGGAAGGTAGTTGAAGTTTCCCTTCAGGGTTCCGTTCTTCTGCTTCTCCTTCGCATGGATGGAAACATAGTTTGTGATATCCAGCGAATCCATGGCTTTCCCGGATCCGTCCGCGATGCTGAGTCCCTGATCCGTGTAGCCCCGGAGAGAGTTGAGGTAATTGTCCAGCTGCAGTGTGATGTAGAGTCCCACCGGAATGGAATCATCGTACATATTCACGATCCGGTTCTCGCCTGTTTTCTCAAATGTATCGCCAAAGCCTTCCGGGATCTTTACATATGCAACCACCTGCTGATAATAAAGGAGATCCTTCACCTGTTCCTCTGTCAGCTTTTCTTCCTTCACATTGTGCATGCGCTTCAGAAAATCCACTACCGCATCCGCGTATTCGGAATTATCCAGGTTTTCCACGTAGATATTGTACTTGTCCAGCGTAGCCTTCTTACTCTCGTTATCCGCATAGACTCCGTTCAGCAGCATCAGGACCCCAAGGGTGATCCCGAAGTAGATCACGATGCCGAGCAGATTCTTCTTTATGATCTTGAAAAATGCCTTATAAAGACTCATATTGATTCCTCCTTGAAAGAAGGGTTCCCAGCAGGAACAGTCCTGCAGTCATACCCAGCATCGTGAAGACAGCCCGATAGAAACGATCTCCGGTTCCGAAGATATTCAGGGAATAAAACGCGTCCGTGATCACCGACATGGGATTGATCCGGTTAATGATCGGCGCGGAGGCTTCAATAGTTCCCTTGATCTGAACTGCATACAGGCCGGACAGCGCGCCACCGCCAAGGGTGATCAGCAGAAGGATCGTATTCTTTATGCTGTACTTAAAGCGACCGATGTGTGCAACGAAAAACCCAAGTGCCGTTCCCAGAAGAACTCCGAGTACGGAGGTCAACAGGATCATGGGAACCGATACGCCGAAGTTCAGTCCCAGGATACCCAGCAGAAATACCAGGGCGATACCCAGACAAAACAGCTGATAGGAAACGCCTGCCAGAACCACGCCTGCTTCAAATTTCAGCTTGCTGACTCCGGATGCACCGATGCGAAGACCGGTATCCGACGAATTCGGCTGCTGGCTGACAACCAGATCCAGGATCGTTGTGGAGCCCAGCATGCACATCATGGCGATCAGGTTATAGAAGTAAGCGATATAGGGATCCTTGTTTTCTCCTGCCATCCCCTGATTTGCAACATACTCCACATCCTCCGAGACCGACTGAACGGCTTTTGCCACAGCCTCCTGGCCTCTCGAAGCGCTGTCCTTGATCAGGTCCGCTTTGGAGCGGTAAGCGCTGACGATTCCGGACAGAATGCTCTGATACATATCATTTTCACCGATGGTCAGTGTCACATCCTGCTCATTCTGCAGTCTGATTACGCCGATCACCCGCTTTGTCTTGGAACCGTCCTTCTCTTCTTCCTTATCGGGAGACTGACCGAAGACTGCCTTCGCCACCGGATCCATATCGGAATCGGCTTCCAGAAGCCGCATAGCCTCTGCCTCATCAGCATAGGTGATATCGATCATCTTTCTTCCGTCATCATATTCAAGCTCTTCCAGTACCTTTACGAAGGGATGCTCCTTCGCGTTCTCACCTACGACCGCAACCTTCATTGCCTTAGATGAGCTCTGGCTGTAAATGTTGCTGAAGGCAAAGTAGAACAGCGTTCCCAGGATGATCGGAAAGGCCAGTCCCCAGAAGATCGTTATCTTCGACCGAAAGATCTTCTTCATGTAATAAGAATATACTCTAAACATACCCTCTACTCCTTATCCCTCAGTTCCTTTCCTGTGATCTCAAGGAAGACATCATTCAGTGTCGGCATCTCGGAGAATATCCGGTCGTAAGACATATTGTGATCCGCCAGATATTCAACCACGTGAGAGATATTATGCCGTCCGCCGCTGCATTTTATGGTCATGCGCTGATTGATGTAGCTGACCTCGTACACATGATTCATCGCCCGGATCCCTTCCATTTCCTCATTGGAAACCTTCTTGATATCCACGATCACGCTTTCGGTATTCTTGATCTTCCTCTTCAACTCTTCAGCAGTACCGGAAGCCACTTCCTTTCCCTTATCCATGATGAGGATCCGTGAGCAGATCTGCTCCACCTCTTCCATGTAATGAGAGGTGTAAATGATGGTCGCTCCCATCTGATTCAGCTCCGTGATCCCTTCCAGGATCTTGTTTCTGGACTGAGGATCCACCGCAACCGTAGGCTCATCGAAAATGATCAGCTCCGGCTTATGAGCGATGCCGCAGGCGATGTTCAGCCGGCGCAGCAGACCGCCGGAAAGCTTCTTCGGATAGAACTTGCGGAAATCACCGATGTCTACGAACTGAATGGCTTCCTCCACCAGCTTCTGTCTCTCGGCCTTATCCTGAACGTAGAGGCCGCAGAAGAAGTCCACATTTTCCTGAACCGTCAGCTCATCGAAAACCGCCACGTTCTGGCTTACCAGTCCGATCCGCTTCTTCAGATCTCTCCGGTTCGCCGTCATCTTCTCGCCGAAGATCTGAACCTCACCCTTGTCATAGGTGAGCAGTGACAGAAGGCAGTTGATGGTTGTGGATTTACCCGAACCGTTGGGACCCAGCAGACCGAAGACCTCTCCCTTCTGAATCTCCAGGCTGAAGTTATCCAGTGCGATCAGTTCCTTATAACGCTTTACAAGATTTGTAACCTTTACTACCGTTTCACTCATAGTTCTTATCCTTTCGCTTGAAAAGCCTCTGTTGTTTCGTTCTATACACATACTATCACCCTTCCCCCGGCCGCGTAAGTGAATGATGTCATCAGAACTTCATCTCAAAATATGACATTCGTCACATTTTGCAAAAAGAAGGGGTCAGACCCCATTACAAAATTGTTACGTTAAAATGTAACAGTTTTGTAATGGGGTCTGACCCCGTTTAGTCTTACTCCTTCTTCGCCAGCAGCTGTCTCAGCGCCAGAGTCATATACGGCACATGGAAGCAGATATGTGCGATCCCGCAGAACAGCTCATACCATGCCACCTTCGTCTCTTCTGCCGCCACCGCCACAAAAGCGGTATCCGCATCCCGCCACAGCACGAGTGCCAATGCCAGCATGGCGTAAAAGAGAAGAACGCCTGCGCCCCAACGGGTGGCTGCTTTTCTCTGAACGACTACGATGAGATAGATCACCAGATAGATCCCCAGGAGAATGATCTGACCCTTGTACTGGTCCCAGCCCACACTGTAACCATAATAGTCCGACGAATAGCTTTGATTCGTCTTCACCATTTCCACCAGGCTGTCCGAAAGGATCAGCACCGGAGGAAGGAGCCCAAGCCAGAGCCGCCTGTCGGATTTGATACTCAGGATGCAGGTGGCAAGGATGAACATGAAGGCCACCAGCTCAGTAAAGATCAGCGACTTATCGTCTCCCACCAGATTTAATTGGGTATTCGACTTCGCCTGCTGCCAGTTGATCAGCGCCAGGAGGATCACCCGGATCAGGAGCGTCAGGATCCCAAGCCCTGCCAGCTCCACTCCGACCTGGAGGATCTTCTCCACATTTCTTGCATGCCCTACCCTAAAGACGGTCTTGCTGTCACTCTGGGTCGTAAGCGTCGGCATGATAGGCGGAACATACGCCGCCGGCTTTCCCGTCTCCAATACCCGCGGGATCCTGGGCTGCACCGGTCTTTCACCCTGCTGCGGTCCTCCGGGCGTATTTCCTCCCTGCGCCGCTCCCTTTGACGGGTTTTCTGTGATCATCGGTCCGGTTATGGGCGTCGCCGGACGCGACACCATCATATGCCCGGGCAGCTCCGGTCCCGGGATCACCGGTTCCTGTTTATCGGATTCCAGGGTGACCTGGCTCCCGCAGTAGAAACAGAACTTCGCCTGATCGGGAAGCTCCTTTCCGCAATTCATACAAAACATGCCCGCACCTCCTAATCCCTGCTTTTTCCGCAGTTCCCGCACCAGGTGTGGGCTGCAGGATTATCCGTTCCGCAGAGCGGACAATGCCAGGTTTCTGGAGGTCTTGTATCCTGATTGATATAGCTGACCTGCCCTTCCGGATCCGGCCGGGTGAGAAGCACAATGAGCGCAATGGGACCGAAGAAAAGGCCATAGAAAAACCAGCCCTTTGCATAGCCCTTGCATTCGGAAACCGCATTCACGATAAGTCCGAATATAACCGCCAGAAAAGCGCCCCAGATCATCCAGATCATCCACATTTGCATAAGACGTCCAACCCCCTTGTTACTCATGGAAAAACACTCAGTAAAATGATTGTACCACATGATGATTTGTGCTACAATATACCCACTCTCAGAATTATCAGGAGGTGTGCTTATGAACGCAAGTGCCCAGATAGCTAAATGGAAAGGAAAGGACGTGATCGAACTTTCCGCAGGTACCTATACAGCAACCATCGCACCTTTTCTCGGAAGCAATATCGTTCGCATGCAGGACTCTGCAACCGGTGCGGATTTCTTCCGAAATGATGACACGCGGACCATCGAGGAGATCGAGACCGAGCGGGTGACATGGGGCTTCCCCACCCTCTATCTGCCGAACCGTCTCTCCGGCGGCGTTCTGAAATGCAGCGATCATACCTATCAGTTCCCGATCAACGAGCCGGACTTTGGAAATGAGATCCACGGTTTCCTGCATCTTCGGGAGCATGAGATCGTGTCTGCAGAAGCCACCGCTACCGCAGCCGTTGCAAAGACCAGCTACACCTATGACGCAAAGGATCCCATGTTTGAGACCTTCCCCGTCAGCTTCCGTGCAGACTTTACCTTCACACTGGATGCTTCCGGTATGCGCTACGAATTCAGTATGACGAATCTGTCCGATGACCGTCAGCTTCCTTTCGGCATGTGCAATCACACTGCCATCAAGGCACCCTTCATCGAGGGCTCTGACGGAATGGATACCCGTCTTTATATCCCCATCGGAGAGAAATGGGAACTGGGTCGGAACCTCTGCCCCACCCTGGGCATGCTGCCCCATGGCAACCACGACCGCCAGTATATGACCGGTTCTATCATTCCGGTAAAGCAGATCATCGACAACGACGTCTTCAATACCGAGATCGGTGACCTGGACGGAAGAGAATTCCGCGGTGCCGTGGTAACCGACCTTCGCACCAAGGCAGAGATCGTCTATGAGATCAGTGATGACTTCCTCTTCTGGGTGATCTGGAATGAATGGGGAGAGAAAGAGTATTTCTGCCCCGAACCCATGACCTGGATGATCGATGCTCCGAACCTTCCGCTTCCCTCAGAGGAATCCGGATACCTGGAGCTGGCGCCGGGCGAATCCAAGACTGTAACCGAGCGTATCTACGCCCGTCAGGGTAAATAAGAACAGACCTGAGAGGGGTCAGACCCCATTACAAAACTGTTACATTTTAACGTAACAATTTTGTAATGGGGTCTGACCCCTCTTCTCATTTGGCTTCCTTCATTTTCTTCTTATGCTCGTACATCCGTGCATCCGCCAGCTTCTCCGCCTTCTCGGGATTTCCGCTTCCGCACTCGTACTCTGCCATACCATACGCGATGGAAAGAGGGATCTTCGGTTCCTCCTTCTCGTTAAATGCCCGGATACATTCCTTTAAATGCTTTGCCTTTTCATGATAACGGGCATTCATCTCTTCCGGGTCATCTCCCTCCATCACGGCAATGAATTCATCACCTCCGGTCCGGAAGATCCTGCCACCGGTTCCGAAGCTGTCCCGGATCACCTCTGCAGCCCCGCAGATCATCCGGTCACCTTCCGCATGGCCCAGCCCGTCATTTACCTGCTTCAGATAATTGATGTCCAGCTGAATGAAGAGACAGTATCCGTCCTGGCGCATGGCGATCCCTCTCTCGAACTCCGTAAATGCCATACGATTTTCCAACCCTGTCAGCACATCCTCATGGGCCAGACGGTTCATCACCTCCGCCTCCGAGCTCTTCCTGCTGATCTCGATCAGCTGTCCGATCTCATGAATGGACAGGAATATAATGAAGAACAGCAGTCCCACTCTGGTGAATTTGGCTACATCAAGCCGTATCTTGCTGAGATAGAAACTGATCAGATCAATGATGCCTGTAACAACAACGATGGAAAATGTGAAGAGAACGATAAACTGATCCTTGGATACCATCCTTTTCTTCCGAATCGCAAGCACCACCTCTCCGACACCCAGGATCACCGTCAGGATAAAGACCCCATGGGTAATGAGGAGCAGATCGTGATAATCCGCCCACCCTGCAGCGAGAGCCACAACGTGGGTGATCAGATTCACTCCCACCAGACTTCCCACGATCCAGGCAGATTTACTCTTCAGGTTCCGCACCACACAGAGGATCAGCGTAAGGCCGGGGAAAGGAAGAAGGACCAGTGTCATATAATTCAGCATCCGGACCATTCCGAGATTGGATATGAACATTTCCATCATATAGGTTCCCGAATTGGACCATACTGCCAGGATCATGGCAACCACACCGATGGAAACCGCCTCGATCCGCTGGTTCGAACGAAATTCAAATACAAGCGCAAGGATCACAAGCAACAGTCCTATTGCAAATACGATAAAGGACATGACCGCCTTCCAGAAATGATCCCCCAGAAGATCCTTGATATACTGAGCAGAATTCCTGAAATATGCCCGGTTGAAGCCTGCCCACATCCCATTCCCCTGAGATGTGACCTCCATCCGAAGGACCGCGGTCCCCTCGAAATAAGGGATATTTACCTCATGGATCGCATTTCCGTAGGTGGTTCCGGAATACCAGGGCAGTTCCGGATAGAAATCATAGATCAGTTCATCATTCATATAGACCCTGAAGCAGGTATTCGTACTGATAAAGCACAGGTCTCCTCCTGCCAGATCCTCCGCTTTCAATTCACGACCTACCACAGCATTCTGATCATTGTCAAATTCCAGATCATGGATGTTTACCTTCTCCGATGTAAACTCCCCGTCCGAAGACACAAGAAACCACCCCTCCTGGGCATCCAGAGCATCCTGGTATACGGATCCCCCATACCGGAAAGGCAGAAAGAGCGCCAGAACGGTGCAGACAAGAAGCGCCGCGCCGGCTATCAGATTTATCCATAACATCATTTTCTTCATAGGCAAAACTCAACTCAATACATAGCTTTTTCCCCATTTAAATTTATCATAAAGAGCCTTCATTTTCAACGTACAAGTCCTGCCGTCTGTCCACTGACAAACCCCATTCGGGCCTCCGGCAAAAAAACTTCCCGTTCCGCCCGATTATCCTTGTCATTTCCTTTCATTTCCTTTATAATTATTCTTAACTCTGCGGTGGCTTACGTCCACCCGCGGATGACCGAGTATACAACCGGAAAAATAAAAGAAGGGAAGGTCAACGCAATGAAATTTGGTTACTTCGATGATGCAGCAAAAGAATATGTCATCACATCCCCTAAGACTCCATATCCGTGGATCAATTATCTGGGGACCGAGAGCTTCTTCTCACTGATCTCCAACACAGCGGGCGGCTATCATTTTTATAAGGATGCCCGTATGCGCCGGATCACACGTTATCGTTACAATAACGTTCCCGTGGATGTAGGCGGACGTTACTTCTACATCAATGATGAGGGAGAGATCTGGAATCCGGGCTGGTCTCCGGTAAAGACCACTCTGGACTTCTATCAGTGCCGTCACGGTATGGGTTACACCGTGATCACAGGTAAGAAGCATGAGCTGAAGGCTGAGGTTACCTTCTTCGTACCTCAGGGCTACAACGGAGAGAT
>CADBRW010000065.1 GCA_902797155.1 uncultured Lachnospiraceae bacterium | reverse complement strand
TTTTCCGACTTTTAACGTGGTTCCGGACCACGGATGGCTGCCGGGATTTCTAAATCCCTGTCGAAACCAGTACAACCCCTGGTTTATACAAAATGCTTAATTCGCATTTTCTTCTGATGATGTCTCAGCGGTGGCAGATTCTGATGCCGCCTCGGTAGTTGCCGTAGCTGTGGTTGCTTCAGTTGTTGCCGTTTCAGAGGTTGATGCCTCGGATGCCGCTTCTGTTACTGCTTCTGTTGCACCCTCAGGACCCGCTTCCGCATCACCTTCAGATGCCTGCTCGGTCGCAAGCTCTGATCCGGTGTAAAGATCAGCGTAGTTGTCTACCCAAAACTGATTGAACCAATCCTCATATCCATGAGAATCAATAAAGGTGTCTTCCTTTGACTTATGCTCCTGCTGGTAATTGTAGATCCAGCGGCCAAGAGGAATACCGATTGCTGCTCCGATAACAAGAGCAACCAGGAATGCAATGAGGACTTTCTTGATCTTCGCCCTCTTCATGATCTTCTCGCGGTTCTTCTTTTCCTCTTTATAACGGTCAACTTTTTCCTGACTCATAGCTAAGTACTTCCTTCTCAAGTAATTTAACGAACCTATTTTACTCAATTCATGGAGTAAAATCAAGCCCAATTAAACTGAAAATTCTGTGTATGGGCCTCGGCGCGGTACATTTATTTCAGATTGCGGACCTTGAAATCCCGCTCCGCTTCACGGCGCTGGTCCTTCTTTGCGATATCCGCTCTCTTATCGTAGAGCTTCTTACCTCTTGCCAGACCGATCAGGACCTTGGCTCTTCCGTTCTTGAAGTACACCTTCAGCGGCATGATGGTATAGCCGGCAACGGTTGCCGCGCCGGACAGCTTACGTATTTCGGATTTGTGCAGCAGGAGCTTCCTGGTACGCAGAGGATCTTTGTTGAAAATATTCCCCTTCTCGTACGGATTGATATGCATATGATAGATATACATTTCTCCGCCTTCTGCTCCTACGTACGCTTCCTTGATACTGCACTGACCCATGCGAAGGGACTTCACCTCGGTCCCTGCAAGAGCGATCCCCGCCTCGTAGGTTTCTTCGATAAAATATTCATGATATGCCTTTTTATTATTGGCGATCAGTTTTTCCGCTTCCTGTTTCATGTCCTTATCCTTCTTCGGCACCGTTTTCCGTGCCGGTTTCCTCTTTCTCCGTAAACCGGAACTCGATCCTGCGTTCCGCCTTATCCGTCCGTACCACCTGAATGCATACCGGATCTCCCAGATGGAAGGTCTTCTTCGTCCGGTTTCCTATCATTTGGAAGGATTCTTCGTGATATTCATAGAAATCATCGGACAGACTTCCCAAAGGTACGGTTCCTTCGACCGTATTCGGGAGCTCCACGAAGATTGCCTGTGAATTGAAACCGGAAATGATCCCCTCGAAGATCTCTCCCAGATGATCCTCCATATATTCGATCTGCTTCAGTCTGTCCACATCGCGCTCAGCGTCATCTGCCCGTCGTTCCTTGGCAGAGTTGTCAGCTGCCACTCCGGGAAGAAGCTTCTCGTAGTGTTTGATACGGTTCTCATCCAGAGTTCCACGCAGATTCTCCTTCAGGATCCGGTGGATCTGCAGATCCGGATATCTTCGGATGGGCGAGGTAAAATGGCAGTAATACTTGGTCGCCAGGCCGAAATGTCCGGCACATACGGTGGCATACCGTGCCTGCTGCATGGTACGGAGCGTCAGCTTGGAGATCATCGCTTCGTAGGGCTGATCCTCGATTTCTCTTAATATACGCTGGAATTCCTTCGGATGTACAGCGTCTCTTCCGCCATGCAGATATAGTTTAAATGTGCGGAGCATGTATTTCAATGCTTCCACCTTCTTATCATCCGGCGCTTCATGAACTCGGTATTCAAAGGGCAGTTCCTGCCAGAACACATCCTCGGCTATGGTTTCATTTGCGGCAAGCATGAAATCCTCGATCAGTTTGGTTGCCACATTTCTGTCATAAGCCCGTATCTCCGTGGGCTTCCCGTCTTCTCCGACGACAATCTCCGTTTCCTGAAGATCGAAGTCGATGGACCCACGTTCATGGCGGCGTTCACGAAGGATCAGAGAAAGCTCGGCCATCCTCTTAAAAAGAGGGATCAGCTTCTCATATTTTTCCTTCGGAGCATCCTCAGTGTCCTCGATCAGCTTATATACATCCGTATAGGTCATTCTCGCATCCGAGTGGATCACACCTTCACAGATCTCGTGAGACAGAATCTGTCCGGTCCTGTCTATGTCCATCAGGCAGGAAAGGACCAGTCTGTCCACATCCGGATTCAGCGAGCAGATTCCGTTGGAAAGCTGGTGCGGCAGCATGGGAACCACCGTATCAGCCAGATACACGCTGGTACCACGCCGAAGTGCCTCTTTATCCAGAGGACTCCCTTCTCTTACATAATGTGATACATCTGCTATATGAACGCCCAGGTGATAGATCCCGTTCTCCTCCGTCAGAGTAATGGCATCATCAAAATCCTTGGCCGTCTCCCCGTCAATGGTCACGGTTTCCCAGGTCCGAAAATCTCTGCGGCCTTCCAAATCTTCAGGATATACGTGATCAGGCACCTCAGCCAGCTGGGCATATACATCCTCCGGGAATTCTTCCGGAATATTAAAGGCACGGATGACCGCAATGATATCGTCCTTAGGATCATCGATATGGCCCAGGATCTCTACGATCCGGCCTTCGGGTGCTCCTCCTCCGGTATCATAGCGCTGGATCTCGGCAACTACGATATTTCCGTCCACCGCCTTCCCGTCTTTCCCGGCAGGAATATAAACATCCGTTCCAAGGCGCTTATTCCCTGTGGTAACAAAGCCGACCCCGTCCCGCACCAGATAGGTACCTGTCACCGTAGTGATCCCTCTGGACAGGATCTTCACAACCTCGGCTTCCGTTCTGGGGCCACGATTCGCGGTAGAAAGACGGATCATAACCCTATCACCCTGGAAAGCGCCGTTCACGCCATGCTCAGGTATGAAGAAATCCTCATCATATCCGTCTACACGAACAAACCCATAGCCCTTCTTGCTTCCCATATAATTTCCGGAAAGCATTCCCTTCGGAAGAGACATGTAGCGGTTCTGTTTCGTCCGTACAAGCTCGCCTTCCCGTTCCATGGTGTTCAGCAGTTCCAGAAAATCATCTCTGTCATCTCCCGTGATCTCCATCAGAAAGCAGAGCTCTTTCAGCTTCAGCGGTTTATATTCTTTTGAATGAAGGAAAGTCAGTAAACGTTCCTTCCAGTAATCCCATTTCTCCATAAATACGCCTCCGTAATCCCCATATACGAAAAGAAAAAGGTGCTTCGAAGAGACTTCGAAGCACCTGATCTACATCACTATGCAACCCATTTGGAACTGAGTGCAGCGGCCAACAGGAAGAACAGCACCGACAGAACAACCGTAACCTTCTTGATTACGGCATCCTTGGAATGCCCTTTATTCTTTGACCAATATGTATCAGTGCTTCCGGTCAGTGTACCGGTCAGCCCGTTCTCCTTGCCTTCCTGCATCAGTACTACAACGCTGAGCAGAACGCATACTATGATAAATGCAATGGTAAGTGCGGTTCTCACGATGAAACCTCCTTGATATGTCCTCAAAAATCATACTAAGTGACTATATCACATTCCAATTCTATTTGCAACAAGTTTTTTAGTAGATTGAATAATACCACTTACCATTCACCTTCATTACTGTCAAATTGTCGGATTCCTCTTTCCAGTCATCATGGTGCTCATCTGTAGGGCCGTAGGTTCCCTTATACTCGAAGTAGACCTTCATACGGGCCGCCTCCTCGATCTGAAGCTCGATCCCCATGTCTTTTCTGTACTTTTCCTTCATCTTTTCGATTTTTTCATCGTCATACTGTTTCTTAACCTCATAATGAAGATACCTGCATTCAAAATCATCACTGATATTACTTGTAAACCGAGCTTTCAGCTGCTCTTCCACGCTCAAGTTGTATTTTGTCTGCGACATTTCATCCAGATTGGATCTATACTCAGCAGGAATCATCGCCTCTGCCATCTTCTCCGGCTTTTTCTCGTTCATGATCTCCACATAATACTTCATCAGTTCTTCTTGCGTAGCCTTTCCGCCATCCTTAGTACCTCCAAACACAAAAAAGATCAGAATGACAGCCGTTGCAACAAGAACACCTGCGATGGAACAGATGATGGCGATTTTCTTTCCTTTACCGGAGCCGGGTGCTTTCGGTGCAGGATCCGGTTGCTCCGGAAACGGCTGTGCAGGATCCGGTTGCTCCGGAAACGGCCGTGCAGGATCATTCCCTGGTTGAGCGTATTGCTGTTGGCCATACTGCTGAGGATCATATTGCTGCTGGCCATACTGCTGAGGGTCATATTGCTGCTGGCCATACTGCTGAGGGTCATATTGCTGCTGGCCATACTGCTGCTGGCCATACCATTGCTGGCCGTACTGCTGACCATACTGCTGCTGGCCATATTGCTGCTGGCCGTACTGCTGCTGGCCGTACTGCTGCTGGCCGTACTGCTGCTGACCATACTGTTGAGGGTCATACTGCTGGCCGTACATCTGAGGATCGTATTGCTGCTGACCATACCCATTCTGACCGTTATTCTGCTCGCCTTCCATATTCGAATCTCCTCTCAGGATCAAAGAATTCATCTAAGCCGATTCTATCAGAAAACTATCCCTTTTCCAACTGTTTTATGGTAAAATAAAGGACGTAACAAATATAGAAGATTCGAAAGGACATCGCTCATGGTACGACAGATCGGTACCTTTCTCGGCAAATCCATCCTGCTTGCCGAGAAGCTGTTTCATAAGGATGGAAGCACATTTCCGGGCAAATTCGTGATCAAGCTTTTCCCAAGTTATCTTTCAAAGCTGAAATATCCGAAAGACGTGATCATGGTCACCGGCAGCAGCGGCAAGGGTTCAACCACTACCATCATTGCCAATATGCTCCGTAATTCCGGGATGACCGTATGCCATAATCTGGAAGGATCAAATATGATACGGGGAATCGCCTCAACCATGCTGAAGCATGTTACATGGGGCGGACGCATTCCTGAGGATGCCATCGTTCTTGAGGTTGATGAACGATACCTGAAGGAGGTTACGAAATACATCACTCCCAGTATGATCGTTCTGAACAACCTGACCAGGGATCAACCGCCCAGGCAGGGGAACTACGACCTGGTCTACAGAGAGATCGAAAAAGGGATCACAGACTCGGCAACACTGCTCTGTAACGGTGATGATCCCATTACCAAGCAGGTTTCTCTACGTCATCCGAAGACATTTCATTCCTTTGGTATCAACAAGACCGAAAAGGACTTCGATACACTTCCGACTGCGGTTCCGGACTGCGCCTACTGCCCTCACTGCGGAAAGCGCCTTAATTTCAAATGGTATCACTACGGTACCGTCGGAGATTTCTCCTGTCCGGCCTGCGGATATGAAAGAGGGAACGTGGATTACGCCGTCACATCCGTGGATTATAAGGCGGGAACCCTGACAGTTAACGGAGATGTCACCATTTCCGTACATCCTCTCCTGCTCTTCCATCTCTATAATCTGGCAGCCGCCTACGGAGTCGCCGATCTTATGAAGCTTCCGAAGGACAAGGTGACTGCTTCCCTGAATGCTGAGAAGATCTCTTCCAAGATCTATACGGAGTTGGAAAAGAGCGGACGTCGTTTCTATGCCATCAACTGTAAGGCCGAGAATAATGCAACCTACAATCTGGCACATTACTATACACTGAAGCAGCCCGGTGAGAAGGTGCTTGTCATGGGACTTCGGGAGATCAGCCGCCGCTACAGTCATTTCGACATGTCCTGGGTTTATGATCTGGATATGGAAGCTTTGAATGTTCCGGAGGTTCAGGAAGTGATCTGTGCCGGTCCTTATGCAGCCGACTTTGCGCTTCGCTGCAGACTTGCAGGTTTCCCCGCCGAGAAGGTGAAGACCATGGAAACTCTGAACGGACTGGCAAAGGCACTGAAGCGTACCACAGGGGATGTATACGGTATTCTGAATTTTGATTACATTCCACCCTTCCTGGAGGAGGTGAATCAGTACAAATGAAAATGAAGCTGGGCTATTTCTATTATGACCTTTTAAATCTCTATGGTGAGAACGGAAATGTAAAGATCCTCGCCCATCATTTACGGGAACAGGGAATCGATGTCACGGTTGACTGTCTGACCCTGGAAGACAAGAAGGACATCGCCTCCTATGACTGGATCTATATGGGATGCGGTGTGGAGCGGAGTCTGGTTCTGGCCTTAAAGGATGCTGTAAAGTATCGGGAGGACTTCCGGAAAGCCATCGACGGTGGCACCTTTATCCTTGCCACCGGCAATTCCTTTGAGATGTTCGGAAAAGAGATCCGAATGCCGTCCAAGACCTATCCCGCACTGAATCTGCTCTCCTTCTCCACGGAGTATAAGACAAGAACGGTCCATGACCTTTTCCTCCCCTTCGGAGAGAAGAAGCTGGTGGGATTTGAGAACCACTCCGGTGCAACCGTGGATACTTCGGAAGCATTCTTTATTCAGAACGATGACCGTACCGAGGGAATAAAGCATAAAAATTTCATCGGAACGTATACAATCGGTCCCCTGCTTGTCCGAAACCCACATTTTCTCAAATCCTATCTGACAGAACTCATTCTTCATAAGGATCCCGATTTCAGTCTCCGCCCCATGGATCTGTCCCTGGAGGAGGCTGCATATGAAACATCCATTAAAACCTTAACGGAAATGTCCTACACCTGACAAGGAGGTTACCGTATGTACTGTAAATTCTGTAACGCATATTTAGATGATGATGCAGTATTCTGTCTGAACTGCGGTGCCCCCGTTTCCTCAAACGGAGGGGATATGCCGAAGATCATCGTCCCGGAAGGGATGGGATCCGTTCCGCAGCAGATGCCGCCCCAGGGCGTTTCCACGGTTCCTGTCCAGGCACAGCAGGGAGGATACGGACAGCCCCCGGTAGGACGGGAAGCTCCCGTGAGGCAGACTCCCCCAATAAGGAAGGAACCTCCCATGAGGCAAGCTCCCGCAAAACCGGCAGCTCAGCCAAAATCCGGGTCCGGCCGCCCCTCAGGCAGCTCCAAGAAAAACGGGAAGGCCAAGATCGCCATCATCATTTTAAGTGCTGCCCTCTTTGTCTGCCTGGTGACCATTGGCATCGGACTGTATCAGTATTTCAGTGATAACGGTAACTGGGGCAAGGAGCGGTCACGCCTCATGTCGGAACGGGCCAATCTGACCGGAGACCTAGAGGTCACCCAGTCCGATTTGGATTCTACGAACAAAAATCTGGCCGATACCAAATCCGAACTTGAAACCACCAAGAAGAATTTAGAAACCACCAAGACCGAACTGGAAACTGCGAACACCAACATTAACAGCCTGAACGAACAGGTTTCTTCTTTGACAAAGGAGAAACAGGAACTGGAGAAACAGGTAAAATCCCTAACCGAAGAGAAAGATAAGATTCAGACCGAATTGGATAAGAAGTCCGAGATCGAGCAGAAACTAACCACTCTCTACAGCAATATCCGAGGGTTGGATTCAACTGACAAGAACTATTACTCAAGTAAAAACGTTCTGATCCTGAAGACTGGAGAGACCAAACGGATCACCGTCCATATGGCAGGTTCAGACGAAGCTCCCGCCGACTTCGGATTTGACACCAGCAACAGCATCGTATCTGCAAAATGGAATGACTGGCAGGACAATAATACAAGCTGTTCATTAGACATTACCGCAGGTAATTCCGCCGGAACCAGTCTGATCACCTTCACAAACAGCGTAGATTCCTCCAGCTTCCAGGTCCTGGCCGTAGTCATCGATTAACATAATAAGTGCCTGTCACCTTTACGAAAATGTTACGTAATCAGTAACAGTTTTGTAAAGGTGACAGGCACATTTTATGTTAACTATCCGGTTTTTCGTCCTTATCTTCTGTCGAATCCTGCGAGCTGTCCTCAGAAGACTGCTGCTCCGTTGAGGAAGTTGAAGACTCCTCCGATGTTGTGTCCTTCTCGGAGGAAGGCTCCTCTGTTTTTTGTTCAGGGGTTTCCTGCGTAGCCTCCGTTGCCTTCTCGGTTGCTTTCTCTGTCTTTTTCTCGGTCTTCTTCTCAGTCTTCTTTTCCGTCTTCTTTTCTGTCTTCTTTTCCGTCTTTTTCTCGGTCTTCTTCTCCGTCGGAGCTTCCGTCACCTGTTCGGTCGGTGCTTCCGTAGGAGCAACCGTCGGAGCCTCTGTCGGTGTCGGTGCAGGCGCTACGGTAGCTTCCGTTGTTTTAGCCTGCGTTGTTGCGGTAGTCGCCGCAGTTGTAGCCTCAGTCGTTGCGGAGGACGGTGCCTCAGTGGAAGCAGTCTCGGTCACTGCCTCTGTTGAAGCAGTCGTTTCGGGTTCTTCCGTTACCTCTTCCGTTTCCGTCTCAGTGGTTGCCGTGATTCCCTTCTTATCATCCTTGTCTGACTTGTTATCATCCTTAAACATCGGCCGCACCGCAATAAATGTCCCGAAGCTGATCAGGACCACCAATACGATGATCGCAAATGTAAGTAAGAGGTCGATCTTTTTCTTATTCTTCATATCTGCCTTTGCCATCCTTTGCAAAACAGTTTCTTATTTCTGCCACCCTATTCTACATTCATGAACAGGGATTTGCAAGAAAAATCATTCATTAACACAAAAAAACTGCCGGGCATTTCTACCCGGCAGTGAAAATTCAGTTATCTGCATCCGATATTACTGAATATCTCCAGTACAATGCGGACACTTGATTGCCTTGATGTCGATCTCGCTCTGGCAAAGCGGGCACTTCTTGGTCAGAGGTGCAGCTTCTTCTTCCGGCTTCTTCCGTAGATTCGCCATCTTGTTCATGGTCTTCAGCATTACAAACAGTACCAATGCTATGATCAGGAAGTTCACGATCGCCATGATAAATGCGCCAAGACCGAGCTCTGCTTTACCGATGGTTACAGTCCAGTTTTCGAAACCGCCCTGGATGAAGCAGCCGATGATAGGACTGATGATACAGTCAACCAAAGCATCAATGATGGCCTTGAAGGCAGCACCGATGATAACACCGATTGCCATATCCATCACGTTACCCTTCAAAGCAAATTCTTTGAATTCAGCCATAAATTTCTTCATAATGATCCCCCTTATAGTTTTATTAACCCAGGCCTTTCGGCCATAAGTTCTGCCTAGTAATTTACGATCTTTCCGAAGTCAGCCTTCAGGGAAGCGCCGCCTACCAGACCGCCGTCAATATCGGGCTGTGCAAAAAGCTCAGCAGCATTTCCGGCATTTACGGATCCTCCGTACTGAATACGTACTGCCTCTGCAGTTGCTGCGTCATAGATCTCTGCGATGCAGTCACGGATGCCCTTGCAAACCTCCTGAGCCTGCTCAGTTGTTGCGGTCTTGCCTGTTCCGATCGCCCAGATCGGCTCATAAGCGATTACAAGGTTCTTAACATCATCTGCTGCAACGCCCTGCAGGTCGGACTTGATCTGAAGACGGATCCAATCCATGGTAACACCCATTTCTCTCTGCTCCAGGGACTCTCCGCAGCAAAGGATCGGTGTAAGACCTGCTTCGATAGCCTTCTTAACCTTCTTGTTCAGAGTGCAGTCACACTCCTTGAAATAATCGCGACGCTCGGAATGACCGATGATGACATACTTAACGCCTGCATCTACCAGCATCTCTGCAGAAATCTCACCGGTGTATGCACCCTTGTCCTCAAAGTACATATTCTCTGCACCAACCTGTACGTTGGAGCCCTTAACAGCCTCAACTACCGGTACGATGTCGATGGCCGGTACGCAGTAAACAACATCCACTGCATCATTTACTACCAGATCCTTCAGCTCAGCAACCAGTGCTACTGCCTGAGACGGAGTCATGTTCATCTTCCAGTTTCCTGCGATGATCTTTTTTCTTGCCATTTTTTTATCTCCTAATATTTAGAATCATGCGGCTTGCGCCGCTTTTAATATATGTAACGAACGCGGTGTATTACGCGGCGTCCGTCGCATTTCGCTTCGCTCATGCTCTCTACCTGCCTCGCGGCGTCCGTCGCATTTCGCTTCGCTCATGCTCTCTACCTGCCTCGCGGCGACCGTCGCATTTCGCTTCGCTCATGCTCCGGCGCGCTATCGCGCGCCATACATCATTTGATATTGCAGCCATATCATGCAAGCATGATGGCTGCATATCAAAGATGTGCGCCGCTTGATTAGTTCGCGACTATTTATTATTTGCTGCTGCGAAGCCCGGAAGCTCCTTACCCTCACGGAACTCAAGGGAAGCACCACCACCGGTGGAAATGTGGCTCATCTTGTCGCCAAATCCAAGCTGGTTGCATGCTGCTGCGGAATCGCCACCACCAATGATGGTTGTAGCATCTGTCTCAGCCAGAGCCTGTGCAACTGCGATGGTACCTGCTGCCAGTGTCGGGTTCTCGAATACACCCATCGGTCCGTTCCAAACAACGGTCTTTGCAGTCTTAGCAGCATCAGCAAAGAGCTCACGTGTCTTCTCACCGATATCCAGACCTTCCATGTCAGCCGGGATCGCATCGGATGAAACAGTCTTTACCTCGATCGGTCCATCGATCGGATCCGGGAAACCTGCTGCAACAACGG
>CADBRW010000064.1 GCA_902797155.1 uncultured Lachnospiraceae bacterium | reverse complement strand
TGCTTCAGTCCGTGCAGTATCCCTGGGAGGTACTGCCGAAGCTGGGAGATTTCATCCGTCAGCTGGGCCCCACACTGGGACCGGAATATAAGAAGCGCGGAGAGGATGTGTGGGTGCATGAATCCGCAACGGTTTTTGATTCGGCATACATTCACGGACCGGCCATCATCGGGCCGAACACGGAGGTTCGTCAGTGTGCGTTCATCCGCGGCAATGCGCTGGTAGGTGCCGATTGCGTGGTGGGTAATTCCACGGAGCTGAAGAATGTGATCCTCTTCGATCATGTTCAGGTACCGCATTATAATTACGTGGGTGATTCCGTGCTCGGATACTATTCGCACATGGGAGCGGGCTCTATCACATCCAATGTGAAGTCGGATAAAACCCTGGTAGTCGTAAAGGGAAATGACGAGTTCAGCGACATCGAGATCCCCACCGGACTGAAGAAATTCGGAGCCATGCTTGGAGATCATGTTGAGGTCGGATGTAACAGTGTTTTGAATCCCGGAAGTGTGATCGGACGTTTCACCAACATCTATCCGCTTTCCCCAATCCGTGGATACATCCCGGAATCCAGTATCGTGAAGACCGGAAATGTAATCGTTACCAAAAAACCGGAACTGTAGAAGTGACGCGGGTTTTATTGTGCAAACTGTTTTGAATTAAAAGGAATTAAAGTCAAAACATAGGCAATAAAGAGAAATTATACAAAAATGTTGCAAAAATATTACTATCGGTTTACAATCGGTTACATGAACAAAAAGAGACATAGTATGTTACTAGTTTAGGAATGTATTTTATCTCACGGAGGGAAAAGAAAAATGACAGTTAAGAAGGCGAGCGTAAAGGATCTTGCAGAGAAGGCAGCAGCAGTAAAGAAGGTTGCTGAGGCTAAGGCTGAGGCTGCAAAGACAGAGGTTAAGGCTGAGGTTAAGGCAGAGGCTCCCGCAAAGAAGGCAGCAGCTCCTGCAAAGAAGGAAGCAGCAAAGGCTCCCGCAAAGAAGGCAGCAGCTCCTGCAAAGAAGGAGGAAGCAAAGGCTCCCGCAAAGAAGGCAGCAGCTCCGGCTAAGAAGGAAGCAGCAAAGGCTCCTGCAAAGAAGGCAGCAGCTCCGGCTAAGAAGGAAGCAGCAAAGGCTCCGGCTAAGAAGGAAGCAGCAAAGGCTCCCGCAAAGAAGGCAGCAGCTCCGGCTAAGAAGGCAGCTACAAAGACTGCAGCACCGAAGGTTGAGCTTTTCGTAGAGTATCAGGGTGGCAGCCAGAAGGTTGATGATCTTGTAGCTCAGGCAAAGGCAGCATCCGGCAAGAAGAGCATTAAGGTTCTTAACGTATACTATCAGCCGGAGAACAACATCGTATACTTCACAGCTGATGGCGCTGAGGGAAGCTTCACACTGTAAGCTGACACGCATCACGAATATATGAAAAAGAACCCTGCAGAAATGCGGGGTTCTTTTTTTGCTCAATACAATCGACGACAGAATGGGGAGCAGTTCACTTCGGGAGTCTGACCCCATTCCGCCGTTCACTGAAGGTCAACACCGCGAAGTTCGATCTTCGGTGAGCCCTTCTTGCGTACATAGTCTCCGGTGATGGTGACGCGGCCGATGGCCTTGTCCCTCGGAATCTGGTACATGATATCCAGCATGAATTCCTCAATGATGGAGCGCAGTGCACGTGCACCGGTCTTGCGCTTTGCAGCTTCCTCTGCAATGGCCTCGTATGCGGAGTCATCGAACTGAAGATCCACTTCGTCCATGCGGAGCAGCTTCTGGTACTGTTTGATGATGGCGTTTTGGGGCTCACGCAGGATCTTCACATACATCTCCTGATCCAGCTGATCCAGAGGACAGAGGATGGGGAGACGTCCCAGGAATTCCGGAATCATTCCGAATTCACGGAGGTCTTCCATGGTGACATGGGTAAGAAGCTTCGGATCATTTGTATAGGTATCACGCAGCTCCGCACCGAATCCGATGGAGGACTGGGCGGTGAGTCTTGCGGTTACGATCTTCTCAAGATCCGGGAATGCTCCTCCGCAGATGAAGAGGATATTCGTGGTATCCATGCGGGCAACGGGGGTCATGGCATTCTTGCTTCCGGAGCCTACGGGTACTTCGACCTCGGAACCCTCCAAAAGCTTCAGGAGTCCCTGCTGTACGGCTTCGCCGCTTACATCGCGGGAACGTGTTTCCTGTTTCTTTGCGATCTTATCGATCTCGTCGATGAAGACGATTCCCTTCTCGGCACGTTCCACATCATTTCCGGCAGCGGTGAGAAGCTTGGAAAGAACACTCTCTACGTCATCACCGATATAACCGGCCTCGGTAAGGGAGGTGGCATCGGTAATGGCAAGCGGTACATCCAGCAGCTTTGCGATGGTCTTTACGGTATAGGTTTTACCGGAACCGGTGGGACCGATCATAAGGATGTTGGACTTCTCGATCTCCACTCCATCCTCCTCGGGATCGGAGAGGATACGCTTGTAGTGGTTGTAGACTGCGACGGAGATCAGCTTCTTCGCATGCTCCTGGCCTACCACGTGTTTGTCCAGCTGGGACTTGATCTCGTGGGGCGCAGGGATGTCCTTTATGGTAAGGACCTTCTTTCCGTCATCCGCCTTTTCCTTCTTTGCGTCCGGTGAGGACTTGCGCTTCTTAACCTTCTGGGAATCAGGGATGTCATCGTTGGGCATGAACTGATTCAGGTTGTCAAAGCCCGGCATATTTGACATGTCGAAGAAGCGGATGGGACTGTGAGAGATGGACTCGAAGGCCTTGTTCAGACAGTCCGGACAGATGTACACGCCGTTTACAAAGCTGACCAGCTTTCCGGTCTCACTCTCGGGACGGCGGCACATATAGCAGTATTTCTCAAACTCATCGTTGTTATTATTGTTATTATCGTTGTTGTTGGGATCTTTCGGATCAGACATCACATTTTCCTTTCTGCTTAGCATACAGATGGTTGCAGAATGATTATAGCAGAGCCGGGAAAGAATTGCAAAATGTAACGCCTGTTCTACGAGTTGAAATACGGGGAGCGGTGTGGTACAATGCGTCGGGGGGAAAGGACGGTTTATCTATGACAAAGATCATTGCACACAGAGGTGCTTCCTATCTGGCAAAGAGGGAGAATACAATTGAATCCTTTCAGCTGGCCATCCGGCTTGCTGCGGATATGGTGGAATTCGATGTCCGCTGTACCAGCGATCGGAAGCTGGTGGTCTTTCACGACAGCACCTTCGGGGACATGCCCATTTCCTATCAGACCTTTGCAGAACTGAACAAACACGCGGAGGAACAGGGATTTCGGATCCCGACCTTCGAAGAGGTGGTGAAGCTCTGCGCAGGGAAGATCTATATGGATATTGAAGTAAAGGATTCCGGTTACGAGAAGGAGCTGATCCATATCCTTCACAAATACTGCAGCTATGAGCAGTATTCCGTGAAGTCCTTCTTTGATCCGGTGGTATATCATGTGAAGAAGCTGGATCCGAATATAACCACGGGACTGCTTCTGGGAAAGGATCATCCGGGCTTCGTGGGCCGGATGAAGGAGGTCTTTCCGGTACGCAGACTGCGTCAGGCAGAGTGCGATTTTGTGGCTCCATTCTGGATCTTCACCACGAGATTCTTCGTATGGAGACTGCACAGAAAAGGGTATCCGGTCTATGTATGGACCGTGAACACATCGGGGCTGGCGCGGAAGCTCATACGGAGAAAGGTGGACGGAGTGATCACGGACAAGCCGGATATGGGACTGGCTGTCCGTAAGAAGACCTACAGGGAGATGGAGGATTGACGTATATCGTCTGTCGCAGGATAAGGAGAAGGGGGTACAGGGAATGAAGAAGAGGATACTTGCATATCTGGATTATATCGATCAGCTTCTGGCCAGTGAAGAAGAACATGACTGGGAGAAGGAGGTGGCGCTGCATAAGGATCAGATCGCATTTTTCATGCACGAACGGCTGGTGCACCTTTTGGTATTCATGCTCGTGGCGGTCTGTACCGTGATGTGCATTCTGGCTTTTGTACTGAGCTCCGCCATGATGCTTCTGCCGCTGATCGGCATGCTGTTTGTACTTCTGATCCCGTACTGCATGCACTACTATCTGCTGGAGAACAGTGTGCAGCGGATGTATCAGCAATATGACGAAATGATGGGGAAAATGCAGTCCTATTTCTCTATGAAGAAGGGTTGACACAGACAGCGCATACAAACTATAATTATTAGCAGAGAGAAGGTAGCGTCCGGGGAACGGGCGCTCTTTCGCGTTTTTTTGCCCATAGTGGTTCAGTCTTTTCGAACCGCAAGATATGGGGTTCTTTTGATGGAGTGAGGATCGTGAGTAAGAAGAAAAGAAAACCGAACAATCATCAACAGAATAGAAATAACGGGAACAACCGGAACACCGCGCCCAAGGCAAATGTGCAGACGGCTTCCGGAGATTCATCCGCACAAAATGAAGCTGTAGTAGCTGAGGAGCGTCCGGAGGCTACCCTGTATCAGCCGGGCGTTACGGAATATGAAACACCGAGTGAAGAGGCGGCCCCGAATGCAGAGGTAACGAAGACGGAAGCATATGAGTCCTACGATGAGACAGAGGAGTCTCCCGTAAATCCCATGCAGGAGGTTATGAAGGAACATACTTTTTACGCGCCGCGCTCTTCGGAGGAATCTGACTGGGATGAGGACGAGGAAGCAGAAGAGGAGGCCTACAACCGTGACAGTGTGAATCGGTTGAAGAAGCTGATCCTTGTGGGCCTTGTGGTTTTGTTCCTGATCCCCATCATTCTGTGTCTGATCCTGTTCTTCCGTATGAACAGCATGGAGGATCAGATGGAACAGCTGCGTCAGGATCTGCTCAGCAAGAAGGAGCGTATACGGATCGAACGGCTGGCGGAGGAGAATGCCTCAAAGGATGCGGCTGCGAAGCTGGACAAGGAAGCCTATGCCATGCTGGAGAAGGACCGCGCAGGTTCGACACCGGCACTTCGCCTGAATGATGCTTCCGAGAAGGATGCGGAAGAGGCATCCACCGAGGAAGAGGTAACCACCGAGGAGGTGGACCCGTCCCAGGTTGAGGAAGGAAAGAAGATCTATCTTACCTTTGATGACGGTCCGTCGGAGAATACCGGCCGTCTTCTGGATGTGCTTAAGGAAGAGAACGTGAAGGCAACCTTCTTCATGGTTCTTGATGATAAATGTGACCAGCAGGTGATCCGCAGAATGGCAGCAGAGGGACACACGCTGGGTATCCATTCCGCAAGCCATGTATATGGCGAGATCTACGGCAGTCTGCAAAGCTTCAAGGAGGATGTGCAGACGGTTCACGACCTGCTGTATGAGATGACAGGACAGGATGTGAAGCTGTACCGATTCCCGGGAGGAAGCAGTAACCGTGTGGCTGATGTGCCCATTGAAGACTGCATCGACTATCTGGAGGAAGAAGGATACACATACTTCGACTGGAATGCATCCAACGGGGATTCCTCCGGCTGCGGATATACGGCGGATCAGCTCACGGAAAATGTGCTGCGTTATGTGCGTAACAACACAGGTGCATCCGTGGTCCTGATGCATGACTTCACACCGTGCCCGGAAACCATCGATGCGCTTCCCGGTCTGATCGAGACCCTTCGTGCGGAGGGATATGTATTCCTTCCCATCGATAAGGATACAACTCCTGTTCATCACAGAAAGACCAGGACGGAACAGGAAGAGGAGTACGAGGAAGAACAGGCAAGGCTTGAGAAAGCCTCTGAAGAGAAGGCTGCACTGGAGAAGGCGTCCGAGGAACGGGCGGCTGCCGAAAGCGCCTCCGAGGAAGAAGCCGGCAATGACTCCGATGAAGAGGAAGAGCAGGAATAATTGGGGATAGAATGAAGTATAGTGAAGCATTATCGTATATAGAGAGTAAAAACAGCCTCGGAATCGTTCCGGGGCTGGATGTGATTTTGGCGTTGCTTGAAGGCCTGGATCATCCGGAACAGGCAGTACCGGCCATCCATATCGCGGGAACCAACGGAAAGGGTACTACAATGTCCTACGTGGAGCAGGTTCTCCTTGCGGCGGGATACAAGGTTGGAAGGTATCTGTCACCTGCGGTGACCGATCCCAGGGAGAAATGGCAGATCAACGGGCACATGGCTTCCGAGGCCGAGGTGGCTTCAGCGGTGGAGAAGGTTCAGGCGGTTGCAGATGCGCTTCCGAACAGCCCTACCACATTTGAGATCGAAACAGCTGTCGCATTTGTGCTCTTCCGTGATCTTCACTGCGATGTGATGCTGGTGGAGTGCGGGATGGGTGGCAGACTGGACGCCACAAATGTCATGCAGAAGAAGATAGTGGATATCCTGGTATCCGTCAGTATGGATCACATGCAGTTCCTTGGAGATACAAGGGAGAAGATCCTATTTGAAAAGCTGGGGATCGTCCACCCGGAGGACGTGCTGGTCACGGCACCTTTAGACGAGGAGCTTCGGACACTGCTCAAGACCTACCGCGTTCAGGACAGCACAAAGGTGGGTGACTGCGGAAGGTACCTCTCATGGCGGGAGGCGGACCGTGACAGTCTGGTGCTGACAGAGGAGACGCTGGCAGGAACCTGGTTCCGATATCGCGAGAAGCCCTATCATATTCATATGGTGGGAGATGTTGCAGTGGACAATGCCATTACGGCGCTGACGGCTTTGGAAATGTTCAACGAGCGGGCGGAGGAATTCGGCCTGTGGCGTGTGACGGAGGAAGAGATCAGTTCCGGCTTGGAGAAGACCCGGTGGCAGGGACGGTTCACGGTTTTTGATACAAAACCCATGATGATCGTTGACGGAGCGCATAACCGGGATGCCTGGGTAAGACTGGCAGGTACGCTGGAAAGATTCTTCGGATCGAAGAAGCGGACCTATGTGCTGGGAGTGCTTGCGGATAAGGAGGTGGATGTCCTCCTGGATACCATGCTTCCGACAGCGAAGAAGATCTATGTGTTCACACCGGACAGCCCGCGGGCCCTGGCCGGGGAAGAACTGGCCCGGCGGATCGGTGTGAGAGGAGGAAGTGCGGAGGTTCTTCCTTCGGCTACAGAGGCGGCCAGGAAGGCACTTCGGGAAGCGGATGAACAGGATGTGATCGTGGCCTGTGGATCCCTTACCTTCCTTGGGGAGCTTCTGAAGGGACGGAAGCGTCTGGAGATGGACCGGGTGGAGCGTATCCTGGAGAACAGCTTCTATAAAACCCAGATCAAGAAGATCTATGAATCGGAATATGACCGCCTGTTCTGCAGACATGGCTTCGGCCATGCGGTAGCAGTGGCGCGAATCGCATATATTTTATCCATGGAGGAACATTTGCCTATCCGTAAGGATGTGATCTACGGAGCCGCACTGCTTCACGATGCGGGACGGTATACCCCGGAGGAGAAGGAGCTGGATCATCATGAGGCGGGAGCGATCCATGCTGCAGAGGTCCTGGAAGGTGCAGGCTATACGCCCCAGGAGACGGAAATGATGTGTGATGCGATCCGGTCGCATAAGGATCCGAAGGACAGAACGGATACGCTGGCCAGCGTGCTGTACAGGGCTGATAAGCTGTCGAGGAACTGCTTCCTGTGCGATGCACGGGAGGAATGCTACTGGCCGGAGGAGCGGAAGAACAAGACCATTCTCTGCTAAGGGATATTGTTTTATCGGGGGAAACAGAATGGACGTTATCGAAATTAAAAATCTGAAGATCTACGCCTATCACGGAGTTTTTGATGAGGAGAAGGAGCAGGGACAGTTCTTCCTTGTTTCTGCGAAGCTGTATCTGGATCTCCGTCCGTCGTCCATGTCCGATGACCTGCTGGAGACGGTAAGCTACGATGATGTGGCACATTTGATCGAACAGGTGGTAACGGAAGAAAAATGGAATCTGATCGAGGCCGTGGCAGAGGCGGTGGCTTCGGAAATCCTTCTGAAATATACCAAGGTCCGGAAGGTGCAGATACGGGTGGACAAGCCGGAGGCCCCCATCGGTCTTTCCTTCGAAACGGTTTCCGTCACTCTGGAAAGAGGACGGCATACGGCTTATCTCGGCATCGGTTCCAACCTGGGAGACCGGAAGAAATATCTGGATCAGGCGGTGGAGCAGCTGGGGAAGGATCCCTACATCCGGGTGGTGAAGTGCTCCTCCTACATCGAGACAGAGCCCTATGGACCGGTGGAACAGCCGGATTTCCTGAATGGTGCGGTGGAGCTGGAGACCCTTTATTCTCCGCAGGAGCTGCTTTCCGTGCTGCATGATATCGAGCAGGAGGCCGGCAGGAAGCGAATCGTTCACTGGGGTCCGCGGACACTGGATCTGGATATCCTGCTGTATGATAACGACGTGATCCGTGAGGAAGGGCTGAACATTCCCCATGTGGAAATGGAACGACGCACATTTGTCCTGGAACCCCTGGCGGAGATCGCACCGTACGTGGTTCATCCCATCCGGCAGAAGACCGTGAGCCAGCTGCTGGAGGAATTGAAGTCCGAGGATCCGGAGGTTCCTGCTTTTGACTGTTCGGATTACAGGTTTGCGGAGGATCTGGAAAAGGAGGGTAAAACCGTCTGCTATGCCGGAGTGCCCGGGGCGTATGCGGAGGCAGCGGCTGAAAAATATTTCGGTGAGGACGCGGAATTAAAGAATGTGAAGACCTTTGATGATGTGGTGGCTGCGATTGCCGGCGGAGAGGCGGATTACGGCGTGCTTCCGGTGGAGAACAGTTCAGCCGGTTTCGTCAGCGGGAATTACGACATCATCCGTGCAGCGGGTGTGACCATCGTGGATGAGGTGGTGCTGGAGATCGAGCACGCACTGTTGGGTCTCCCGAATTCCATGCTTTCGGATATCAGAAAGGTATATTCCCATAATCAGGGCCTTATGCAGTGTAAGGAATTTATCGAGAGTCATCAGTTCAGCACGGAGGGCACCAGCAATACGGCGGTTGCAGCCAAGAAAGTAATGGAGAGCAGGGATGTGACCAAGGCTGCCATTGCCAGCGAGCGTGCAGCGGAGCTTTACAACCTGAAGGTACTGGCCCGCAGGATCAACTTCACCAGGGACAACGCCACCCGCTTCGTGATCATCACGAAGGAGAAGGAGGTGCTGACCGGATCGGATGCGGTGATCATCTGTTTTACCGCACCGCACCGCGTAGGTGCACTGTATCACATCATGGGCATCATCAATAAGAACGCCATCAATATGACCAGGATCGAGTCCCGGCCGTCGCTGAAGAAGAAATGGGAGTACAGCTTCTATGTCAGCTTCGAGGGCAAGCTGACAGACCGGAATGTGGCAAGAGCATTGGCCCAGATCCGGTATGAGGCGGATGATATGACGGTTCTTGGAACATTTTCATCGTAGGTGTCAAATTCGGGGACGGTTCCGGACTGTCCGGAACCGTCCCCATATTTACCGCAGGTGTATGGAGAGGAGTATATTATGGATCATACGAAAAGAAGAAGTAAGAGCTTCATGTTCCTCAGGCTGATGATCGCAGTTTTCGCACTTTTTGTGCTTGGGAGTATGAATTGCTTTACGGCATTTGCTGCTGAGGAGAGTGAAGAGAACGGGTCCATGGAGAGCGCAACAGAGATTGCACTGAACGAGGAAATGACAGGACGCATCTCATCTACATTGGATACGGA
>CADBRW010000063.1 GCA_902797155.1 uncultured Lachnospiraceae bacterium | reverse complement strand
GTTCGCATTGATGTTCTTTCTATGCTTCCTGAGAGGTGCTTCTTTACTGATCCAGTCCGCGCTCTGAAAATCCGTCGCAAGGATCTGCCTGTATGCGCTTGTGGTTTTCTCCTGCTTTCTCTCCTTCAACTGAGGAGCCTCAGGAAGAGTACGGGTAAGATCCTTTCCCGTTTCCTGCTTCTTTTGTGTATCAATGATTTCCTGCTTCTCCTTTTTTAACTTCTCGATATTTGAATCAAAACCTGGCATAACCACACCCCCCTAAGCTTCCAGAATTCCCCGAACCGTATAACCGTCCAGTCGGATCCTGTCTTCACCATCCAGGATCGTACCAAGAAGCTTCCATGTATTCTCATTCATAGCGATAAAGGATACCTGATAATCCTCCGGATACCTGCTTAAGATCCGATCCCCGGTAACAGCGATCAGCTTGGCGGAGCAAATCGGCTCCTGAATGAAGGTAAGGAACAACATTACCGTGATCATCTTTTCCGCAGGATCGTCTGTGGCCAGAAGACATCCAACGATCTCTCCCCCCTTGATGCACACAAAACTGATCTCGGGAGAGGAAAGATACGTGAGATCTGTAAAACCTGCCTGTATTACCTTCTCCCTTACCGCTTCTCTTTTCTCCTTTGAAAGACTGCCCCAGGAAACTCCTTCATAGTCCGCCATGACCTTGCTGTCCTTGTTCTTCTGATGCCCCTTGACATAATCTGAAGATAACACGTCAGAAAGCAAAAAGGAGTAAATGGGGTACTCCAACCTGGTAAGAAAGCCCCGCTCCAGAAGAAACTGTTTCAGGATCCAGGTCTCCGTAGGCACATCATCCCCGTCGTTATCATCCTCCTCCCATCGGTCATTTTCTTCCATGGAAGGATCCGTCGTCCAAATATCCGACTCCTCCGCTTCCGTATCCTCTCCCCAGAAGCAGACATCGATGAGTCCCAGGCCGGCCGCTTCGGCCATATCCCGAATCCCACGCAGCATACAGGAGCCGGCTCCCATCCGGCGAGACTCCGGTTTCACATACATCCACTGAATCTCCAGTGTATCCTCTTCTTCTCTCGGAACCACAACGGAGGCGCCGAGAATCTGATCTTCCTCTTCCGTTTCCTCTATGCAGGCTACACCAAGGAGTTCCTTTCTCCCCGTAAAAACATCCGGGAGAAGCTCATCAAAATCTCTCACATTTTCATTTGTAATCAGTTTCAGACGCATGGCATTTCTCCTATTCTTTGTCTGTCATGACATAGATACTCATGTTACCATTCTACCACACATCAGGGAAAAACATAGTCCGTATTCCTGAGCTGTAAAGAATATTTATTTTTATAACACAAAAGAATCCCCGGTCCATCAATCCGCTGCAATGATGGGCCGGGGTTCTTTTGGTAAATTAGGGGAAGGTTTTTTTTATCCCTTTCTCTTTACTTCTGATATCCCATTATATCAAAGGTATATGACTTGCCGTCGATGGTGTAGGTTGCATTCCTTGCATACCATCCGCCTTTAACTCCATACCGCCAGCCGAGAATGGTCTTCTCCCAACTGTACTTCGCAGGATCCACCTGGGCTCCGTCGGATCTGACCCACCAGCCCTGAATAAATTCAGACGTTGCGGTATATCCGTTCTTTCCGAAGTAATACCATTTGCCGTTGATCATCTTCCAGCAGCCGGAGAGATAAGTCTTTTTGCCGGTCTTAAACCACCAGCCGTTCTTATCCTTCTTCCATCCGGATACCTTCGACTTGCCGTCCCAGGCTCCGCTCTTCGTCAGATAGTAGCCGCCACGGTACGC
Organism: uncultured Lachnospiraceae bacterium; assembly: GCA_902797155.1. GTDB lineage: Bacteria > Bacillota > Clostridia > Lachnospirales > Lachnospiraceae > Eubacterium_Q. The sequence continues at coordinate 5,661 of CADBRW010000063.1, read as the reverse complement.
ATCCTTCTCCATATAACCGCTTCTGTTGAAATAATACCATTTTCCGTCGATCTTCTGCCACTGGTTCTTCGGATACCAGCCGGAGCTGTCCTGGTACCACCAACCCTTCCTGTTGCTCATCCATTTCCCTTCGGGCTTATAGGTCTGGGTGCCGTTCTTGTTGTACCATTTTCCCTTCACCCATTCCTCGGAATACTTTATCTTGGTGTTTCCACCGTTTTCTTTCCAGACTGCCGTAAATGTATGATCGCCCGTGACTGTATATTTGTCACCCGGATTATAGTTTGATCCCTTCCAGTATTCAAATGAGTAACCGGCACGGGAAGGCGCAGAAGGCAGGATCATCTCTTCACCCTTTTTATGCTTTTCTTCTATGACGCCTGTCTTTCCACCCAGAGTACCGCCGTTCAGATCAAATCTTATCACACATTCAGTCTCTTCCTGCACGGTGATATTGAGATTCAGTCTTTCACTGTACTCCAGACCATCCTTATACGCTGCGATCCTGACCCGCGAATCCTCATTGATCGTTATCGGTCCGGTGTATTCATATCTTCCGTCCTTATTCTGGCATGGGCAGGTATCATCCAGTGTATAGAAGATCGTTGCTCCATCTGTTGCACAGGAAAGTGTAAGCTTGGATCCCTTCGCTATGGTAATATAATTTTCTTTCGGTGCGCCTTCGCTGAATTCCTTACCTGCTATACTTGCCGTAGGTCGTTTCGGTCTCACGGCTTCCGTCTCGATCTGAACACTGATGCTTCTCTCAAGAGTCGTACCATCAACCTTAAATGTGGCCGTGGAAAGTCCCGGAAGAAGGGCCGCAGCACTGAATACCGCTTTCCCCTCATCATCAGTTACAAGTTCCCTGTTTGAAATAGCAGCCAGGTTCTTATTGCTGATATCTGCCGAAACAGCAACGTCCTTCAGATAATTGCCTTTTCCATCCCTGACCCTGACAGTGATATTCTTATCGGAACCGGCCTGCATTGTAAGCACCGTTTCGTAATTGAGTATGATCTCCGCAGGTCTTTCTTTTACTTTTGCATTCTCTGTAAATGTTCCGCTCATCGGGATTCCGGCATAGTTCTTTGCACCGGCGATCTGAACACCGCACTGATCACCTGCATTAAGGCCTGCCGAAACAGGGATCCTTACAACCTTTGAATACTTTTCACCCTCCGGACTCTCTTCCGCATCCTGCCATTCAAAGGAGGACACACTCTTTCCTCCGATGGAAGCCTGTATATTCGACGCATTTCCCGTCTTCATATACTGGGTAAAGATCACTTCCGCATAATCGGAATACACATTTACAGACTCGATCTCCGGAGCCTCAGTCGTAACAAGCGGGATCCTGAGATCCATGCGTGGCGGCGGTACATCAAGCGCATCCGTATAACTGTCCGTGTACCCCTCCTTCGTCACCTTTACCTTGTATGTTCCCGTCGGCACATCCCAGGCAAAATTACCGTCAATGTCCGTGGTCTGCGGATTCTCCTGTGCATACTCCTCAGCGTTCCATGCCTGATTGTTGTCAGCATATACGACAGTTGCGGTCGCTCCCTCGACCCTGTTGGATTCAACAGCCTCATAGACATATCCTGAAGGGTCGAAAATGATGTACTTACGATATTTAGCCTTGGCCTCCTCATCACCACAATAGTATTCGGCCTTGTAGTGCTTCATCAGATAATCATTTTCCAGCCTTGCTATTTCACTGTTATTGTCCTTCGAAACAGTAGAGATGTACAGATCCAAAAAGAACGTGGAAATGCTGGTTCCCCAGGAAGCTGCCGCAATATATCCGCCTGCCGCTTCGGCAGCACCCGTTTCAATCACTACTCCAATCGCCGTCGGTGCAAGATACAGCAAAGTAGAAAGGATCACTCCTCCGGCTGTCAGACTTACAGTGTCTTTAACCCATTGATCCCTGCGAGCCGAGCAGCCTGCCAGATAAGAAAGCGCTGCACGTTCCTCGACCCGATTAATATAGCATTCCCAAGAAATAGATTTATTCGCAACTTTACCCTCATATATCTCTCTTAAATTATTCAGATCAACTCTGTTATCAAACGTTTCAAGTGCAGCTTCATACCCAAGTGTCTGTTCAACTCCCCGATTATAATCCGCGCTCGCATTGATCCATTTATTGATTCCGACAAGCGCGTTTACGCCGCCGACTATCTTCCCGGAGAGATCCAGACGCTTTTCGAAAGCATCCGACATACCGACGACAGTATATTCATTACTTTTTACCACAAAATCTGCCGCGCCTAAAGCCTGATCTGCAGCCGGAAGGAGGAACCGATCAATTTTATCCCATGTTGAATCCCAGAGACTCGGATCCTTCTTTTGGCTTCCACTGTCACCATTTGCTGTTAACAACGGAACGTTATTCTTCGCATTGGTTTTATCCGAGGAATCCGAATTCTTTTTCTGTGCCATGCAAAGCGGTGTATCACTGCCCTTATAATAGCACAGCATACTCCTGTCCGACGGGTTATACAGCATCGTCTCATTTGCAGGATCATCGCAGATTACCACATAGCCCTTCTTTAAAGCATCTGATTTTGAAATATTCTGATCGGTAAATGTATAATTATCGGATAAAAACTCATCCAGGTTTTTGTATTCATACAAAGGTTTTCTGGTATCCATTATTATCTGAATGTCATCCAGAAGTTCCTTCGTATACGCATCTACAGCCTCAAACGTCGACCGTTCTTCAGGCGTGAGCTTTTCCATTAATTCATCATAACCATCAATTGAGGATAAGAATAATTGAGAATCAAATACAAGTTCAAATGTACGACTGTCAAACCAGTCCTGACATTCCTGTTCCGTCGGATTCTTCGAATAAGGATTCGTAAAACGATCCCACATATGATCAAATACAGACTCTTTATCCTCATATGACGCTCTCGCAGTTACATCGATATCTGCAATCAACCCGGCCCTGTCATTATCATCTCCCGTTTCACCTGTAAGCAGTTCCTTAACCGTTGTTACATTACTGGTGAAATAAATGTCAAAAGCTTCCGGAACAAGCGCATTATCAAAAACATGATTTCCGGCGGTATCGATATAGACTGAGGCGGCATATTCCGTCTCATACGCCCCATTTCCGGTCTTCTTTGATGAGAGCCTGCTTAATTGCTCGAATCGGTTGCTTCCGTCAAGCATCTGTATATTTACGATGACATCACCGTCCATAGTACCGTTATTTTTAAGCACGGCACCAAAGGTCCAGTACTTGGTTTCCTCCTTTCCATCTGCGACGTAGGTATAGTACTCGTTTGATTTATCCACTCCGTCCTTAACCAGATAATACTTCCTGTAACTATGAATGAAGTAGAAATCCTTGATCTCAACATCCTTCTTCGCCACCTGAACTGTTTCATAATCAGTGAATGTATTTCCGCCGGATGTAACACTTGCCGCAAGAGTTACCAATCCTCCCAGAACAGAGTCGCCCAGTACTTCAACAGTCTTGGTAATGAAACCCTGTTTGTTGGTCTTTCCGATTATCCCGGAATCCTTTCCGCCGATCTGAAGACGGATCTCGCTGGAAGGTGCCGCAAAAACCGTAATGGAGGTATCTCCGGCAGACAGAATCTCGTTCTTTAATACCAGGTCAATATCAACAACCTCAAAATCATAGCTTCCGACAGGTACTGTCACAGCTGAAGAAGTCACAGATGCAGAGAGACAATAGTTGCCGGCTGAAGCAGAACTGATACCCACATATATTGTTCCGCTGTCCTTCATGTCTCCCGACAGACCATCTATGGTGATAATGCCGGTCCCTGAATTATATACGTTCTCAACCTTATAGTTCTTATTTGCAGCGGTTACTGAAGTGACAGAAATCCCCTTGGGAATCATGATCTGAACAGAATCCGCCTTATGCCCCTCCGCCATCTGATAAAAGACCTTGCCGTATGCTTCCGTGCCTGTTGTGACAGTGCTTCGGTCAATCATTACAAAGCTGCCTGTGGAATCCAGCACATTCAGATACTCACCGGTCATCTTCGGAACAGCAAGACTCAGCGTGGCAGTCTCTTCTCTGACAACAACAGCCTCCGCTCTTACATAATCATCCAGTCCGAGTTCATCCAATGTTCCAAGACCGGATATTCCGGAAATATATGCATTTCGGGCGAAAGCCACTACTGTATAGCTTCCCTCCTGAATATCCGTACATGCATAGGAATCCGAAACGCTGACCATACCACTTTCGTACAGGTCACCTTTCGAATCAAATACCGAGATATTGACGCCACCCGAAGTCGCCCCCGTGCAATTGATAACAAGATTGCCTACCGTACTTAACGGTATCAAATCTTCTGTGGTGACCTCTCCGATATTCCAATCCCTGACAAAAAGATTGGAAGGTATTTCCAAAACATAATCCTTATAGCCGTCCAGCGAAATCGTAATGACGATACTGCTATTCTCCTCCGCCTCAAAAGCAAAGTTTCCTTCGTCCGTATCCACATCCTGATCCACGCCGGAGATCTTGGCTTTTACGCTCGCCCCTGCAGGAACCGTACCGGATACGGTGAAAAGTTTTGCAGAACTCATGGTTTCAAATGTATAACGTTCATAATCTACCGTCTTCGCCTCTCTCATAGCCTTATATGCCATAAAGGAAGGCGATGTTTCCTCTGTCAGATCATCAGGATATCGGATGGTTACCCAGGTGTTCGACCCCCAGGGATCGTAAACATTTCCTTCTGTATCTTCAGCGATCTCTATTTCTTTGTTATAGATTTCAAATTCCAGGGAATTCGTACCGAAATTTAAAGCGCTCTTTTCCAGCCTGCTGACTCTTTGCGGCAATATTACTTTCTTACCCTGCATGCTGATTGCGGCCTGGAACGCCTCCTCACCTATGGTCAGCGGCTTGGAACCGTCTTCGATCTCGATCTCCTCAATACTGTTGGAGGTGCTGCCGACATTATCGTAAAACGCCCTGTAACCGATGGTGGTAATGCTCCAGGGAATAGTTACTTTCTCAAACTGACAGCGGGCAAAAGCCTCCTTCTCTATCGTTGACACTGAAGATGGCAAGGTTGCCAGAACATCATCGGAAAGGCCGGTACATCCATAAAATGCACCTTCGGGGATCGTCGTAAACAGCTGATTGTTTTCAGGCCAGGTGATGGTCTGCACAGCTCCGCAGTTCTTGAAAGCCAAACTGCCTATGGTCGTAAGAGAATCAGGAAGATCAAGAGAAGTGATCTGTGTACACCCGCTAAATGCCGACTCACCTATGGAAATGAGCCCGGAGCCCATGGTCACATCCGTCAGGGCACTTGATAGGTTAAATGCATAATCACCGATAGATGTCAGACTGTCCGGAAGTACAAGTGACGTGATCTTGCTTCCCTGAAAAGCATATTTCCCTATCGTCTGAACTCCGTCTCCGAGATCTACAGAACTAAGATTCGTACAATTCACAAAAACAGAATCTCCGATACTGCGCAGAGAATCCGGAAATGCTATGGAAATAAGACCGGTGGATCCACGAAAGGCTTCATTCCCAACCTCCGTACATTCACTGTCTTCAGGAAAAGTTACACTGGTAACGTATGCAAATCCGCTGCCCCATTTGTATGGCACAGCCTTTAAGCTTGAATTAAAAGTTACTGTTTT
>CADBRW010000062.1 GCA_902797155.1 uncultured Lachnospiraceae bacterium | reverse complement strand
TCCGGGATATCCTGGAGGCAGGAGCCTTCAGTATGGTCACGGGAGTGGAGGATCTTCCGAAAGCCATCGCAGGACTTGCGAAGCCTCCGGCACTGGTGATCACGGATTCCCAGGCCTTCGGACGGGTGTCAGAGCTCCTGCCGGAAGCTGTGCCGCTTACTTCATTTTCCATTCTGATGGCCCGCTATAAGGGGTTCCTGTCCCAGGCCGTAGCGGGAGCAGATACGCTGGACCGGCTTCCGGAGCATGCAAGGATCCTGATCTCGGAGGGATGTACGCACCACAGACAGTGCGAGGATATCGGAACGGTGAAGCTGCCGAAGTGGATCCGTGCATATACCGGGAAGTCGCCGGATTTCGCCTTTACCAGCGGACACGGATTCCCGGAGAAGCTGACGGGATATGACCTCATCATCCACTGCGGAGGATGCATGCTGACAGACCGCGAGGTGCAGGGACGCATGCGCCAGGCGAGGAGAGAAGGCGTACCATTTACGAATTACGGAATGGTGATCGCAAAAATGAATCACATCCTGGAGCGGAGTCTCGAGCCGCTGTAGGTGTAGGGGGTCAGACCCCATTACAAAACTGTTACATACGCGCACGTACGTAACAATTTTGTAATGGGGTCTGACCCCTTTCTCAAAAAAAATTAAAAGTTTTAAGGTTTCTTTCAGTTTTGCATATTATCATGGCATCATCAACAGAGAGAAAGGAGGAACGGTTATGAGTGGTTTTCAGGAAATCTTTCAGAGAACAGAGATCAAATACCTGCTTAGTGAAGAGCAGTATCTGGCACTTAGAGATCGCCTGCAGGGCATGGCGGAAGTTGATCAGTACGGAGAGACGGACATCCTGAATATCTATTATGACACTCCGGACTTCAGTCTGATCCGGGCGTCGCTGGAGAAGCCGCTTTACAAAGAGAAGCTTCGGCTCCGCAGCTACGGAACACCGGGTGAACAGTCCACCTCCTTTATCGAGATCAAGAAGAAATATAAAGGTGTGGTCTACAAGAGACGGATCGATGCTCCGTATATGGATGCGAAAGAGTATCTGGAAGGAAAGAAGGACCTGGAGCAGAGGTCACAGATCAAATCCGAGATCGATGCCTTCCGTACAGGATACGAGGGACTGAAGCCGGCGATGGCTATCTCCTATAAGCGGATCGCCATGGCAGGAACAGAGGACCCGGAGCTCAGGATCACATTTGACAGAGAGATCCGCTGGAGGATCGAGGGACTGGATCTTCGGGAAGGAGCCGTAGGTGAGGACCTTCTGAAGAAGGGACAGCGGCTCATGGAGGTGAAGATCGCAAACGCCTTCCCGCTTGAGCTGGCACGGATGTTCAGTGAACTGGGAATCTTCCCGGTATCGTATTCCAAATACGGAAGAGGATATCAGACCATGGCTCTTCGCATGGCGGCATACCAGACAGTCGGAAGAACGGCTTCTGCAACAGAGCATGCAGTAGCATACGCATAGGCGGATGAGGGATGTCCGCAAAGCTGTCCTGAGGGATAGTTTTAGAAAGGGGTGAACGATATGCTGAGTTCTGAATTCTTTAATTCCATATTTACATCAACAACACTTACGGGAACTGATTTCCTGATCGCGACAGGCTGCTCCATCATCTGCGGCCTGGTCATCGCCCTCCTGTACAATGTCAGGAATCAGTGCTCCAAGAGTTTTCTCATCACCATAGCTGTCCTTCCGGCAGCGGTACAGATGGTGATCATGCTGGTAAACGGAAATCTGGGAGCCGGCGTTGCTGTGGCAGGTGCCTTCAGTCTCGTCCGCTTCCGTTCCGCACCGGGCCGCGGTCAGGAAATCGCATGTATCTTCCAGGCCATGGCAGTGGGACTTGCAACCGGTATGGGATATATCGGTGTGGCAGCCTTCTTCACGGTTCTGATCTCGGTCCTGATGCTGGTCCTGAATCTGGTCGGCATCGGCGAGTCCTCCAAGCAGGAGCGGATCCTGAAGATCACGGTTCCCGAGAATCTGGACTTTGAAGGAAAGTTTGACGGGATCTTCGACAAATATCTGGACCGTTACTCCATCGAGGAGGTACGGACAGTGAATATGGGAAGCCTGTACAAGATCAGCTATCATGTGCTCACAAAAGCGGGAATCTCCGTAAAGGACATGCTAGATGAGCTTCGGGCAGGAAATGGGAATTTGGAGATCTCACTTTCCCGTCCCACCAGCTCCATGGATGAGCTGTAAAACTTGTCTTTCTTCATAATCACATATAAATGCCACGGGGATACCCCTTGTCCCCGTGGCAGCCCCCCTTCAAAGGAGAATCATTATGAGAAAAAAGAAAATGTACATCACAGGCGCGATCCTGTCGCTCGGTATGATAGCCGGGCTTGCAGGATGCGGATCAAATACATCAGATACAAAAAGCGGCAAAGAGGATTCGACTGAGGCTGCAAAGGCTTCGGATTCCGATCAGAGTTCCAAGACAAAGAGTGACAGCGAAGACACCCAGGTTTCCGTAGAGAAGACATCTGCGACCAAGAGTACCGAGGACTACTTCACAAAGCGCGACCTGGACTGGTCCTACGATGAGAAGGAAGCGGAGACCATTACCCTTTCCGGTACAACTGCGACGGTCAGCGGGTCCGGAGCTGCGGTGGGAACCGCAGCCGACGGATCGCCCGTGGTGACTGTCAGCAAGGCAGGTGTCTACGTGGTATCGGGAACCCTGTCCAAGGGCCAGATCGTAGTGGATGCAGGCGATGAGGACAAGGTGCAGCTGGTGCTCTCCGGCGTTACCATGACGAATGAAAGCAGTGCCTGCATTTATGTGAAAAATGCGGACAAGACCTTCGTTACCCTGGCGGACGGAACCACGAATACCCTTTCCGACACCGGCAAGGAATTCACGGCAGACGGTGATGAAAATGTGGACGGCGTGATCTATGCCAAGGACGATATCTGCTTCAACGGAACAGGAAGCCTTACCGTAAATGCACAGTATAAGCATGCCATCGTGGGCAAGGATGACCTGAAGCTGATCGCGGGAACCTATGAGATCACGGCAGCCGAGAAGGGAATCGCGGCAAATGATTCCATCCGTGTGAAGGACGGCACATTTACCATCAAGTCCGGTGACGATGCGCTGCATACCAGCAACGGCGAAGAAGAAGGCCGTGGATATATCTATATTGCAGACGGTACTTTCAGCATCAGCGCAGGGGATGACGGGATCCATGCGGAGACCGATCTCATCATCGATGCCGGTACCATTGATGTGAAGGAAAGCAAGGAAGGCCTGGAGGGCTATACCGTTACGGTAAATGACGGTGCCATCACCATCATTGCCTCTGACGACGGCATCAATGCCGCAGGCGGAAGTGAGACCTCCGGAGAAGGATTCCAAAAAGGCGGTCAGAAGGGTCAGGACGGACAGCAGAAGAACGGAACTGACGGGAACAGGACAGATGGGAATAAGTCGGACGGGAAGACCACCGGCGATGTTGCGGAAGGCGATATGGAGCCTCCGACGGACAGCGAAGGACAGACTGCGAACAGTGAGAAGGGCGAGAAGGGCGAGAGACCCCAGATGCCGGACTTCCAGAATGGTGAGCGTCCTGAGATGCCCGGCGGAGAGAACGGCGAGATGCCCGAGAAGCCCAGCGGAGAGAACGGCGAGATGCCCGAGATGCCCGGCGGAGAGAACGGCGAGATGCCCCAGATGCCCAGCGGAGAGAACGGCGAGATGCCCCAGATGCCCAGCGGAGAGAACGGCGAAATGCCTCAGATGCCGGGTGGCGGAATGGGCGGCGGCATGATGATGGATGCGGATGAGAATGCGTCCCTCACCATCAACGGAGGAACCATTTATGTGAATGCGGGCGGTGACGGCCTGGATTCCAACGGATACCTGACCATCAACGGCGGTGTGATCCATGTGGACGGTCCTACAAATGCAGGTAACGGCGCTCTGGACAGTGGCATCGAGCTTACCGTCAACGGCGGTACCGTGACAGCGGCAGGAAGCACGGGTATGGCCGAGACCTTCGGGTCCAATTCCACCCAGTACAGTATCAAATACAACTTCAGCAGTACCCAGTCCGGCGGAACCGAGGTTCAGCTTCTGGACAGCGAGGGAACTGTGATCTTCAAATACACACCTTCCAAGGAGTACAGCTCCGTGGTATTCTCC
>CADBRW010000061.1 GCA_902797155.1 uncultured Lachnospiraceae bacterium | reverse complement strand
GGAGCTGATCCTGAAGATGTCGGATTCCAAGATCCAGGATCTGAAAACGGATGTAAATGACATTATCGTCTATAAGAGCAATCTCTGCGCAGACGGGAAGATCGAATACGACGCATTCTATAATACCATGGCTGCCGTTGAGGAAATTCCCCAGTTTACAGGGATGACCTTCGATGCATTTAAGTTTTTGAACATTCCCCGTATGAGGAAGGCCTACGAGGATGCGGTAGAGGCAAGGATTAGTGAGAATTCATCGGAGGAGGAAAAGAAGATCGATGAGTTCCATGATCTTCGCCGTTGTAGTAATGGAAAAGAAACAGGCATCTTCTACGGATGGGAAGATTCCAAGGGTAAGGAGTTTGACAAGGCAGTTGAGAACACCATGGATGCCCATTTGAAGGAGAAGTATGATGCCTACCAGGCAGGCACACTGGATTATGATAAGATGAGTGCCTACGCCTCAGTGGCCGGCTCGGCATGGTACTCGGATTATGCCTACGAGGTTCAGTCAGAACTGACCTACGATAAATATTTCAGCGAATATCTTGATGAGGCGAAGGGCTACTTTGATCAGGAAGACTACTGGCGGGCAATGAAGACCATCGAGAGCACCCGGAAGTATTACGAGGACGAAGAAGCCTTCAAGAAGAACTGGGCAGAGAGGTTTGACACTCTCTACACGGAAGCGGAGAACAAGGCAAAGACCTACTATCCCGAGAAGGCCATCGAAGCGGCAAAGAGTGGTGATACCAGAGAGGCGGAGGAGATCATCGCCGAGCTGAAGGATCATTTCGGTGACGACTTTGATGTCAGCAATATCGAGCAGAATCTGCACACCGACTGGCAGCGGGCTTATGTTGAATACATGGCTGACTGGAAGAATAAGCTGAAAGCAGATGTGGAAAGCGGTGCGGTTTCCGGCGATTACCTCGAGATGACAGGGGATGAATTTGAGCAGAAGCTTCCGGACAAGATCCTGCTCATGGACTTTGACGGAAATGATGTGCCGGAGCTTGTACTTGCGGCATCAGGCACCCTGTATATTCTTACCTATGACGGATCCGTGAAGTTCACAGGCCAATTCCCCTGGAAGGGTCTTGGCAATGATAACAGTCTGATCGTGGTTGCCAACGGGGAACAGGATGGAATCTCTCTGGAGATGGAAGCACTTCTGAAGTTCCAGAATTCCAAATGGGAAATAAAGTCAGTAGTCGGTAAAGGCTCTGCGGAAGGACAGGTTGTCTACGGCGCCGGAGATTCAGTCGACGACATGGAGCAGGTGGAAGAGGCCGCCTATAATGAAGCCAAGAAGGCCATTGACGACAGCATCTCCAAGACCATGCTGACCGGTCTCGCAAAGATCGAGGATTACGAGAAGTACATCAACAGTTTTAAGTAGAAACTATCGGCATTTGCTGCTGATACCGGTTGCCGGCGCCAAGCGCCGGCAATCAGAATGATAAGGGAAATACAGGAGGAAAGAGAAACTATGGTAAAGCTCTATGAAACAGGGGCCTATTTGGTAGACGGAGAGAAGCTGGTGCCGGATGACGGATCGGCTGCATCCGCGGGAGTGACAGTCAGCCGGGAAGAGGCTGCAAAGGCCACCATGGCTTACGGCATACTGGAGAAGCACAATACGGCAGAGGATATGGAGGCACTGAAGATCAAATTCGACAAGATGACCTCCCATGACATCACATTTGTCGGTATCATTCAGACTGCGCGTGCATCGGGACTTAAGGAGTTCCCGATCCCCTATGTGCTTACAAACTGCCACAATTCTCTGTGTGCGGTAGGCGGAACCATCAACGAGGATGACCATATGTTCGGTCTTTCCTGCGCGAAGAAATACGGCGGAGTCTATGTACCGCCTCATCAGGCCGTGATCCATCAGTATGCAAGAGAAGCACTGGCTGAGTGCGGGGCCATGATCCTGGGATCCGACAGCCATACCCGTTACGGTGCTCTGGGTACCATGGCCATCGGTGAAGGCGGCGGAGAGCTGGCAAAGCAGCTGCTGGGCAAGACCTATGATGTAAAGCGTCCGGGAGTTGTTGCGATCTATCTGGACGGTGAGCCGGCAAAGGGCGTGGGACCCCAGGACGTGGCTCTGGCCCTGATCGGTGCCACATTTGCAAATGGATATGTGAAGAATAAGGTTATGGAGTTTGTGGGACCGGGTGTCTCCAAGCTGACCACCGACTACCGTATCGGCATCGACGTTATGACCACGGAGACTACCTGTCTGTCCTCCATTTGGACTACCGATGAGGAGACAAGAAAATGGTACGAGACCCACTATCGCCCGGAGGCATATAAGGAGCTGAAGCCGGGTAAGGTGGCTTACTATGACGGCGTGGTTTATGTGGATCTCTCCAAGATCCGCCCCATGATCGCAATGCCCTTCCATCCGAGCAATGTTTATACCATCGAGGAGCTGAATGCAAACCTTACGGATATCCTGCATGATGTGGAGGAGAAGGGAAAGAAGCAGCTGACAGGCGACGTGGACTTCTGCCTCACGAATAAGGTACGGAACGGAAAGCTCTATGTGGACCAGGGAATCATCGCAGGCTGCGCGGGCGGCGGATATGAAAATATCTGTGATGCTGCGGACATCCTGCGCGGACATTTCATCGGTTCCGATACATTTACACTGTCTGTTTATCCTGCAAGTACGCCGATCTTCATGCAGCTGGCAAAGAACGGTATGGTTGCGGACCTGCTGGAGACAGGGGCCATCGTGAAGACTGCTTTCTGCGGACCCTGCTTTGGTGCGGGAGATACACCGGCCAACAACGCTTTCTCCATCCGGCATTCTACAAGAAACTTCCCGAACCGCGAAGGCTCCAAGATCCAGAACGGTCAGATCTCTTCCGTAGCGCTGATGGATGCGCGTTCCATCGCTGCAACGGCTGTAAATCAGGGATATCTGACTCCGGCGACGGATCTGGATGTGGAGTACACCGGACCGGCTTACTTCTTCGACCGTAAGATCTATGACAACCGGGTATACAATGGCTGGGGCAAGGCACAGCCTGAAGCTGAGATCCAGTTCGGGCCGAATATCAAGGACTGGCCGGAAATGGTAGCCCTTACGGACAACCTGCTGCTGAAGGTTGCTTCCGTGATCACGGATCCGGTTACCACAACGGATGAGTTGATCCCCTCCGGTGAGACCTCATCCTATCGTTCCAACCCCATCGGGCTGGCAGAGTTCACTCTGTCCAGAAAGGATCCGGAGTACGTGGGACGTGCCAAGGCCGTTCAGGCAGTGGAGAGAAAGAGAGAAGAGCTTGGATGTCTCTGCAAGGCGGATGAGTCCCTGAAGCCGGTAATGCAGACCATCAAGGAGAAGTTCCCTGAGGTGAAGGGAGAGAATACAGGTTACGGAAGTACTATCTTCGCCATTAAGCCAGGTGACGGTTCCGCGCGGGAGCAGGCGGCTTCCTGCCAGAAGGTGCTTGGCGGCTGGGCAAATATCGCAAAGGAGTACGCAACAAAGCGGTATCGCTCCAACCTGATCAACTGGGGCATGCTCCCCTTTGTGATCTCCGAGGATTATGCTTTCGAGAATGATGACTATATCTTCGTTCCGGACATCCTGGCTGCGATCCGTGAGAAGCGTGAAGTGATCAAGGCCTATGTTGTAAATAAGGAAATGAAGGAGCTTGAGCTGACACTGGGAGATCTGACAGATGACGAGCGTGATATAATCGAAAAGGGCTGTCTGATCAATTATTATCGTTCCTGACAGTAATACGGATCACGATATCGGTCGCGATATCTACATAGAATGAATCCGCCGCGGTCGAGTGTATCGTGCATCTGATGATACGTTAGATTCGCGGCGGTCTGATATCATGGATACAAGCCTGTATTCACTGAAAGGCGGAGGGCTTCCGGATGGCACATTTTCATCCGGATATGTTGATGAAGGAGGTGAGAAGATGAGTGATGCAGCAATAGCCGGCCTGGTGTGGCTGGGAGTTTTCGCATTCATGATCGTTTCGGAAGCAGTTACCGTCGGACTTACGGCTATCTGGTTTGCCGGTGGAGCACTGGTGGCATCCGTTTTGGGATTTGTCGGAGTCGGCTGGGCATGGCAGATCGTGGCGTTCATGGTTGTTTCACTGATCCTTCTGATCGCACTTCGGCCACTTGCCAAAAGCAAGATGATGTCGCATGTGGTTGCGACAAATG
>CADBRW010000060.1 GCA_902797155.1 uncultured Lachnospiraceae bacterium | reverse complement strand
GGGAAAAGGTAGACTTTGACGATGGGGCTGGGCATCTGGATGGTGGTAATGGCGTTGTTGTAGTCCTCGGAGCTGTGCCAGAAGCGGTTGTCCGAGGGGGTGTCGCCCCAGAAGATGCCGATGTGGCAGTCGGCATCCTGCGTGTTCCAGTCCGGAAGGAGATAGATCACGTCGCCCTTCTTCGCCTTGCCGCTGGCGAGCAGCTCTTCTATGGAGGCAAATGTATAGCATTCCACCAGCCCGCGGTCGGCCAGATACTGGTAGTTGACCGCGTTGCCGAAGCCGCCGGCGCGGCCCATTTCACTGACCCTGGAAAGGTCGCCCCCGCAGGATCTCATAACTGAGGAGACGAAGCCGGTGCAGTTCATGCCGCTGCCCTCGCCGTATTCGCCGTAAGTGCGGAGAAGGCGCTCGGGCTCGCCGTAGCAGTAGCCCAGGGACAGGTAGGGTGTCTTCAGATAGTAGTCGGTGCAGTGGCTCTCCAGCCAATCAAGAGTGCCCTCTGCGCCAAGGTACTGGCCGAGTGTGGGTGTTGAGCCGATCCACACACCGTTTTTGTCAAGATAATATCGCTTTCCATTTTCATGGAGATAATCGCCACAGCGGAAGCTGCCGTCGGAGTCGGCGTAGTACCATTTGCGGTCGTGGCGGAACCAGCCGGGCTGCTCACGAAGCGCGCCGCTGTCTTCGGCAAACCAGAGCTTGCCGCCGGAGCGGAAGAAGCCGCGGAACATTTTCCCGTCGGAGCGGAAGCAGTACCAGGCGCCGCGGATCCTGCGCCAGCCGGTGGCCATGGATCCGTCGGGTTTCAGGAAATACCAGGCGCCGCGGTACTTCAGCCAGCCGGTCTTCATGTGGCCGTCGGCGCAAAGGAAGTACCAGTGGCCGGAGTCGCGGGTCCAGCCGGTCTGCATGGCGCCGGAGGCGTCCAGATGGTACCAGCAGCCGTGGTCGCGGAGCCAGCCTGTCTTTCGGGTGCCGGAGGCGGTGTAGTAATACCAGTGGCCGTTTTGCTTCTGCCAGCCACGGAGTTTACGTGAGGTTGAGGCGACCGTCGGCGTGACAAAGGACGGCGTGGTTTTCTCCACGGAGCCCGCCTTTGCCCGACCTGCATTCACGCCGCACGCTTCCGCCATCCCCTCATATAGAAGCACAGAAAAAAGCACCGCGAAGCAGATCAGTAATCGGAACAACCCCCTTAACACATTCTTCTTCATGGCGCTTTCTCCATTCTAAGCTTTCAGCAATTTAACAATTCTGTAATGGGGTCTGACCCCCAGATTTTAGGTCAACTCCGGGTAGACCTTCTGGTCCAGGCGGGACTCGAACTCCGGCAAAGGTAAGGGGCGGTCGAAGAAGTAGCCCTGGGCGATGTTGCAGTGGTTGCGGCGGAGGACGTCAAGCTGTTTGACGGTCTCCACACCCTCGATGACGCATTCCAGGCCGATGTCCTTGGCCAGGGAGATAACGTGCTTGAACATCAGGTTGCGGATGCTGTTCTCCTCTTCGTCGTCCTTGGGGACGAAGCTCTTGTCAATCTTCAGGACATTCCAGGGGATGTCGCGGATCAGATTCAGGGAGGAATAGCCCATACCGAAATCATCCACCGCGGTCCAGATGCCCTGCTGCTGCAGGCCGCTTACGACGCGCCTCAGGTCGCGGAACATTACATCGGTGGTGGTCTCAGTCAGCTCGATCTCGATGTACTCATGCGGTACATTATTCTTATCGATGACGGAAATGATATGATCCAGCAAGTCCACATCCACCAAATGTTTCCGGGAGAAATTCACGGAAATGCGCACCACGTCACGTCCCTCATCCAACCATTTTCGGATGTGCTGACACACGTGGTCCAGCATATAAAAGTCCAGGTCGCAAATGTCTGTATTGATCTCCAGAATGGGGATGAATTCCATGGGCGGGACGATCCTCCCGTTCTTCAGCCAGCGACAGAGGGCCTCTGCACCGGAGATCTCCCGGGTATCGATGTCCACCTTCGGCTGGTAGTACACCTGGAACTCTTCATCCGCAAGTGCCTGTCGGAACTCCATCTGCACCTTTTTAACGTGCTCCCTCTCCTTCTTCATCCGATCGTCGTAGACCACGATGGCACTGTCGGTCTGCCGCTTAGCGGTGGTGCTGGCCATCATGACCTTATCCATGATGTCGCCGTATACCTTCAGCATAAAGGGATCCGGAAGCATATAAATGCCGGCGGATGCGGTCACCCTGACGCGCTTATCCTCCTTCTCGTCGTACGGAACCAAGGCCTCGGTGAAGAGCGCATACACCTGGCGCTTCACGGACCTGTCGAAAAGCCCGACGAACTTATCCCCGCCCAGACGGACGATGATACCGGTGTCGCCGATGGCATTCTGAATCATGTTGTAATAATTCGTGAGAACGAGATCGCCGTTCTGACGGCCGATCTCCTGATTGACCATGGTGAAATTATGAAGGTCGATATGAAATGCAACCTTTCCGCCCAGACGATTCTCGGAATTTGCGATATCCAGGAAACGTGCAAATGCGCGGAAATTCTTAAATCCGGCCACATCCGAGAAACCCAACTCATCCAGCGTCCGGATGAGACGCATACGGCTGACAAAGCCCATAACGATACGGAGAAGGGCGTCCAGCTCCACGAGCTCCTGCTCGGTATACGTCTCACGCTCCTCAGCTGAATAGAGCGTACCGATGACAGTAGCTTTGGTCCTCGTAATGATACGGTGATGAACCAGAGGCTTCCCCTGCTCCCCGGTATCAAAGTCGCAGAATATCTCACCCTGCTTCTTCTGCTCCTTCATGGGCGTGGCGTAGAACTCCGTCTCCGCCTTCGACAGTCTGTAATACTTGCACGCGTCATTTACCCACACCAAATAAGCCTCACGGTCGAAATCCTCGCTGTGAGTCAGGCGGATCAACTCCTCCAAAATCGATATATATCTATCCCGGTTGTTGTCCATAGGCGTGCACCTTTAATTTCTTCTATATCCATCTATTCCATCATGATGACATGGCGGTATAGAATCAGACACTGTATCATTTATTATATCAGATTTGGCAGGATTTAGAAACCCTTAATGTCAACTGCTAGGGGTTAAGGCACGCGCCGCTTTTGTTGAAGCGGTAGGTCTTCTTGCCGATTTTCTTGGTGCCGGTGACGATGTAGCCGTTCTTGTCGAAGTAGTACCACTTATCGTCGATCTTCTGCCACTGGTTCTTCGCGTACCAGCCCTTGCAGCCGAACCACCAGCTCTTCTTGTCCTTCTTCCAGGTGGCCTTCTTCTTGTAGGTCCAGGTGCCGTCCTTGTTCAGCCAGTAGCCCTTGCACCATTCCTTCGACGCCATGGTACCGTCCTTCTTGAAGAAGTACCATTTCTTCCCAAGCTGCTTCCAGCCGGTCTGCATCTGGCCGTTCTTCGCGAAGTAGTACCAGGAGCTCTTCACCTTCAGCCAGCCGGTGGCCATGATGCCATCCGCCTTGAAGTAATACTTCTTGCCACTGTAGGTTTTCCAGCCCACGTCCATCTGGGTGCCGGTGTAATGCCGCTTGCCGGCCGCAGTGGAAACCCATTCATTATACGGAAGTACGCGCACCGTAAATGTGCGGCTGACGCTGCTTCCATCCATAGCGGAAATGGTCACCCTCGTGTCACCGATGGCATCCGGCGTGATGCTGAACACCTGATTCGTGTCAGACAGTCCGGTGAAGCGCGAGGTCACATCCTCAACCTTCGCTGCTCCCGCCGCGGAGGAAACCGCCGCCGCCCGGAGCCGCTTATTCGTGGCGTCACTGTTCACGATGGTACGTATGTAAAATGCAGCGTCCACACCGTGCCTCAGCTCGATGACCTGGCCGTCGGACACCGGTGTCTGATTCACATAGCTCATGCCGGAGCCGGTACTCTGCCCGATACCTTTTCCCAGGTAAATGCCGGTCACGGGATTGGGCCTTACCACGATCTGTACGGTACCCACCAGAAGTCCGGTGGAAACCTGATAGGCACTGATATTTGCGGTTCCCGGAGCAAGCGCGGTAACCTTCGCATACTCAGACTGGATCGTGGCAACAGACTCGTCATCCGAGCTCCACTCCACCACCTTGTCAACCGCGTTCAACGGAGAATAACCGAAGGTCAGCATACTCTCTTCCCCGATGGTCATGGTTTTCTTTGCAGACGGAAATGTGATCTGCCGGAGGGGGATCGGCGCATTTGACGCCTCGATCTCGATCCTCGTTGTCAACGTCAGACCACGCACCGTTACCGTAATGGTTGCAATACCTTCACCGACCACCTCGATCACGCCGTCCTGAACACGGGCAACCGTGGGATTCAGGGATCTCCATACGAGGATCACCGCTCCGTCCTCGGTCTGAACCGGTGCATTTCCAGCTTCATAGGTGTAGAAGCTGTCATCCTTCTTCGTGATATCCACACCCAGCGGGATCGTATCACCGACATCCGCAGAGATCCTGCCTGCGGCCGAATATCCGTCCATGGTGAGCTGCAGCGAACTGATGGCCAGATCCGCTACGCTTCCGATAACAGTGACCGTGATGGAATAGTTTACTTCCTGATCTTCATTTCCTACCACCGTGATCCAAATCTCCGTCGTTCCGGGGCCTACAGCGGTGATCACACCGTCCGATACGGTTGCGACCCCAGGGTCCTCGGAGTCCCACATAATGCTGAAGATCTCATCGGTATTCCTGGAAACCCACACCGTTTCATATTCATCCATACCCATGGTGATGGCATCCTGGTCGAAGGAAACCACCGGATTCACGGTTACGGGGATCAAATATGACGAGGAATCCGCATAGCCGTAGGACACCGTAACGTAGGTGGAGCCAATGCCAACCGCGGTCAGTTCACCGTTCTGGTTCACCTTCACGATACTCTCATCGTCCGACTCCCAGTACAGTCTTCCTCCCGTACCGGAGATCGCCGTGATCTTCTCATGGTCCCAGGGCGTCATCGTCACAGAGTGCTTGTTAATGGTAATGGGTGACTCCTCCCAAACCGCACTAAAGACCTTAGAATCCTCAAAAGCGATCAGGGTGACCTCCACGGATGAATAGATAACTCCTTCATCATCCATCCAGCCTGCAAAGGTATATCCGCTACGGAAGGCCTCGATCTCGGAATACATGAGAGTTTCTCCCTTCCGCACATCCAGGACCGCTTCCCGGTACTCAGCTGCAGGTCCGTCAAAGACCGTAGCATCATCATAGCCTGTATCAAATGTGATATAACAGTATTCAACTACTTCCTTCTTCTTCCAAATAGGGGAGATGGTCAGATTCGCATCCGCAGTCACGCCATCCAGATACTCATCCACCGTGTCCTCCGGCTGACCGTCAAGCTGCACTCTCCAGAATGCCACTTCATAACCATCACGCAACGGCACTTCCCCCTCCGCATTCGGAGCGTAGAAATAATCAAACAGCTCCCTTCCCTTCTGAACAGTCTCGATGTGAACCTTCGTTCCATCACTAAAAGTACCGCCACTTGCATAGACCGTCAGTGAAACGTACTCAACCTCCGGAGCGTTGTTGATAATTTCCGTATCCGTGTCCAGCTGCAGGCTGTAATCCGAATCCTTATATCGGATCACCGGCGTACCGTCCACCGTATCCTCGCCACCCTCGGTATTCTCATAAACCGCCACAAGATTCTCGCAATCGGAAATGTCCAGACTGCTAATGGAATTCCGGTAGCAGACCAGCGTTCCCAGGTACGGGCTGTTACTGATATTCAGAGAGGACAGCTGATTGTCATTGCAGATCAGCCGGTTCAGCCATGCATTTTCCCCTGTCACAAGCTCAGTCAGCTCGTTATGGGAACAGTCGAGGGATTCAAGCCTGGCATTCTCGCTGATGTCCAGGGTCTGAATGGAATTATACGAACAGTTAACAATCTGGAGACCCGAATTCTCGCTGAGGTCAAGAGTATCGATCCAATTATCCTCGCAGTCCAGCCACCAAAGATTATAAAAATGATCTATACCCTCCAATGAGTAGATATTGCTGTTATAAACGTCGATCTCCGTTACTGCTTCGATCTCGTCGTCAGTGAGCAGGGTATCCTTGTTCGTGTCGATCTCCCTTAGCACGTAAT
>CADBRW010000059.1 GCA_902797155.1 uncultured Lachnospiraceae bacterium | reverse complement strand
CTCGGTGTAGCCGAGAGCCACCTCGTTAAAATTCTTATTTCTTACATCCGGTTCCTGTGCAGGCATCGGATTCTTTACCATGGACATGTTAGGCATTTCTGTTTACTCCTCAAATATAATTCTGGTTTACGAACTTTCTCGCCATGCCGCCTCTCCGAACGCTTTGCGTTCGGAGAGGCACGGCTGTCGCCGTATACAGATGCTTCGATATTTCCTCGTCTGCGAGCAAGCTCGCACTCGGAATATCTCGCATCTGTGCATGGCTCATAGCTCAGCCTGTTTCAAAAGGTTGCAGGCCTCTTCTCTTGCCTTCTGCTCAAAAGGCTTGTAGGTAGCGCCTCTTGCCATGGCCTCATCAAAGTCAACCTCAAATCCGTCGAAGTCCGGTCCGTCCACGCAGGCAAACTGTGTCTTCCCGCCTACGGTCAGGCGGCAGCCGCCGCACATACCGGTTCCGTCCACCATGATGGGATTCATGCTGACTACCGTCTTCACGTTGTATTTCTTCGTAACCGCAACCACGAACTTCATCATGATCAGCGGTCCGATGGCGATCACTTCATCATACTGCTCGCCGGACTCGATCAACCGCTCCAGGGCAGCCGTTACCAGGCCCTTCTCTCCTGCGGAACCGTCATCCGTCATGAGCACATATTTATCACTGGCAGCTTCGAATTCATCCTTCAGGATGATCAGATCCTCGTTCCGGAAGCCTACGATGCTGTGCACCTCGCAGCCGATGTCATGCAGCTTCTTTGCCACGGGATACGCGATGGCGCAGCCCACACCGCCGCCTACCACAGCCACCTTCTTCAGGCCTTCCGTCTCGGTGGCCTTACCCAGCGGGCCGACAAAATCCTGTATGAAATCTCCCTCATTCAGGGAGTTGAGTACCTCCGTACTTCCACCCACGATCTGGAAAATGATGGTGACATATCCCTTCTCCCGGTCGTAACCTGCAATGGTGAGAGGGATCCGCTCACTGTCCTCCTTCGCGCGGAGGATGATGAACTGGCCGGGCTCACATTTTCTTGCAACCAGCGGTGCCTCAACCTCCATCAGAGTCACCGTGGGATTTAAGTGCTTCTTTTGAACGATCTTATACATATCCGATACTCCCTTTAAAATGGCATTATATCCTATCGATTATAGCATCTGAACCCGTGAAACACAAGGGAAAGATTCCCTCCGTTTCGTTGACGAACAAAGGCGGATACAGTATAATGTCCCTGTAAGAATCCGGAGAGAGCGAAAACACTCTTTCCATCAAGAAGGAATGGATGAGTCCGCATATGAAGAAACTGTTTAAAATCGTAAAGATCGTCACTGTCATCAGCGCCTGTGCAGGCGTGGCCGCGCTGATCCATGACCGGCTGAGTGCCCGAAAGAGCACCTCGACCCACCGCTCAAACGGCTTTTATGAATCCTATCTGAAGCGTCCTCTGGATGCTTTCTTTTCCGCAGGAGCGCTGATCCTGCTCAGTCCCATCATGCTCATCACCGCACTTCTGGTGCGTCTGAAGCTGGGTTCCCCGATCCTCTTCACACAGGACCGGCCCGGCAAGGATGAGAAGATCTTCAAGCTCTACAAATTCCGAACCATGATCGATGCAAATGACGAGAACGGAAAACCGCTTCCCGACGAGGAACGTCTTACTTCCTTCGGCAAACTGCTCCGCTCCACTTCACTGGACGAGCTGCCGGAGCTGATCAATATCCTGAAGGGGGATATGTCCATCGTAGGCCCCCGTCCGCTGCTGGTAAAATACCTTCCGCGCTACAATGAGACGCAGAAGCGACGCCACGAGGTTCGTCCGGGTCTGACCGGTCTGGCCATGGCCACCGTTCGCAATTCCGCGGGCTGGGACAAAAAGTTCGAGCTGGATGTGGAGTACGTCGATAAGGTTTCCTTCCTGATGGATCTGAAGATCATTTTCTGGACCGCACGCATCGTCCTGAAGCGGGAAGGGATCAATGAGGAAGGCAATGCCACCAACAGTGAATTCTGGGGAATTCTGGAGGAGAAGAATTGAAATCAGTACTGATCGGATCCGTAGGATCCAGTAAAGAAATGCTTGAAGCCATGATCGAGGTAGGCTTTCCCATCACCTGCGTATTCTCACTGGACGAGGCGGCTTCCGGTCCCGTGTCCGGCTATCAGCCCATTCACGAGCTGGCAGAAGCCAACGGGATCCGTTATAAGAAGTTTACCAAGATCAATGACGAGGAAAATGTGGCGCTGATCCGGGAGATCGAGCCGGACTACATTTTCGTCATCGGTCTTTCCCAGCTGGTTAAGAAGGAGATCATCGATGCAGCGAAGGTCGGTGTCGTGGGCTTCCACCCCACCGCTCTTCCGAAGATGCGGGGACGCGCCGCAAATGTATGGCAGGTGCTTCTCGGCATCCACGAAGCCAAGGTTTCCCTCTTCTTCATCGATGAGGGCACCGACTCCGGCGACATCCTGGGGCAGGAGCCCTACCTGATCGAGGATACCGACTATGCAGAGGATGTGGGACGCAAGATCGACGAGGCAGCCTCCAAGCTGTCGCGCAGAGTGCTCCGCCAGATCATGGACGGAACCATTTCCCCTGTAAAGCAGAATGAAGAGGAGGCCACCTATCTTCTGAAGCGCAGCCCTGAGGACGGTCTCATCGACTGGAGCCTCAGCATCAGCGAGATCCACCGCCTGATCCGTGCGGTGTCCCGGCCCTTCCCGGGGGCTTTCGGCATGTATGACGGAAAGCACCAGGTGATCCTTTGGCGTGCCGAGATGCAGGAGAACACCAAATACATCGGCATGAACGGACAGATCGCAGCCATTACGGAGGACTCCATGGATATCGTATGCCGCGACGGTCTGCTGCATGTAACGGACTATGAAAATGTAGACGGTGTCCGGATGTTTGTCGGACATAAGCTTAGATAGAGGTTGAAATATGCGAATCGTAGTAATAGCACCCCACAATGATGATGAGATCCTGGGAGTCGGCGGAACCATGGCCAAATATGCGAAGCAGGGCCACGAGGTGATCGTCTGCGAGGTGACCGCCGGCGATCTGGAGGATGAGATGGTCCAGCTGCAGAAGCGTGAAGCCATCGCCTCCCATGAACTGATGAACGTGAAGACACATTTTATGGATCTTCCCGTGGTGGGTCTTCGGGAAATGAAGACCACGGAACTGAACGCCGCATTCCAGCGGCACATGCAGGAGCTGCAGCCGGATATCGTGTTCCTCCCCCACAAGGGAGACATGCATATCGACCACCGCATGACCATCGAGGCCGTCATGGTGGCCCTCCGTCCGGTATCCCTTCCGAACCTGAAAGCGATCTACGCTTACGAGACCCTTTCGGAAACCGACTGGAACACACCCTCCGTGGACAACAGCTTCATACCCACACTCTTCGTGGACATCACCGACGAAATGGAAACGAAGCTGGAAGCCATGAAATGCCATGCCAGCCAGCTCTGCGAATACCCGCATCCCCGTTCCCTTGAAGCCCTTCGGGCCCTGGCCATGCACCGTGGCAGCACCGTCTGCCGCAAGTACGGCGAAGCCTTTATGGTGATCCGAGAAGTGCAGTAACCCAGCTAGGGGGTCAGACCCCATT
>CADBRW010000058.1 GCA_902797155.1 uncultured Lachnospiraceae bacterium | reverse complement strand
TCCTGAGGATTATCCTATATTGTCTGTTGCACTTCAAAAGGAAAATCTCCTCGGCAGCCTTGCGGATAAAGGGGAGGTATTCCTGCGCTACAGGCTTCAGAAGAAGGAGATCGCAGGTCTTTATTCACTGTTTGCGATCCGTCCCCAGGAGGATTCCGACCATATCATCATCGCGGTGGCAAATGTAGGAGAATCGAAGGACACAGAACAACAGTATGGAAAAGCTGTCGGAAGTTCCCTGAACATGCTTAACCGGGATACACTGACCGGTTTGAATAATAAGCAGTTCTTTGTTCAGACGGAAATGAACCTGGATACCAGGATCCGTAACGGACAGGATATGGAATTTGCCATTGTTCTCTGTGATGTGAACGGAGTGAAGGAAGTGAATTCCACCCAGGGCCGGAAAGCCGGAGACCAGCACATCGTTGAGGCCGGCAGAATGCTCCGGGGTGTATTTAAAGAAAGTGAGATCTACCGGATCGGCGGGGATGACTTCCTGATCCTCCTCTGCGATGAGGCATATAAGAACCGGAAACAGCTGATCAATAATCTCGCTGAGGTTCAGATCTTCCACAGAGAGAGTGGAGCAGTTACAGTAGCTTACGGCGTGGCCGAGTTTGATCCGGAGAAGGATTTCAGGGTGCAGGATGTGTTCCGGCGGGCGGATCAGGCGCTGCAGGTGAACAAGAATTCCCTTCGAGGGATACTGTCGGTGGGAAGTACGGAGAATCTCCGGAGGCTTTCTACGGATGAGAAAACCATAAGGTTTTATGATCTCTTTATCCGGCTTGTTTCGGCAATGACGGATGTGACCGGAAATGTGCAGGCCCATGTTGCTGAGATCGAGAGTCTTCTGATCGAAATATCCTCCATGCTCCGTCTGTCCAAGGCAGTCACAAGGGTGTACAGAAATCCTCAGGAGGAAGCGGCAGGTGGCGGAGAGACACTATGTTGTTATGATACCGGCATCGAGGGGAAGGAAGTGATGTCTCTTCGGGTAGTAACCAGTGTCATGTCCATCGCAGCCATGACTGCATATATGGCTCCGAATGAGGAACCGCTCACGGATGATGAATACTGGAAGGTGGAACTGGTTATGCGTACCACTCTTTCTTATGTGAGCAGAAACCGGTTGAAGGATATCGTTTTTGAACTGGCGTATTACGATGATTCAGGGTACCTGAACCATCGCAGTTTCTTTAATCACATCATGAAGATCCGGAATGAGATCGGTGGCATGGTGGCAGTCATGTATAACCTCCTTCATTTCTCCCAGGTCAATCAGGAACTGGGAAGAGCCAATGGCGATCTCGTGATGAAGAATCATTTTGAAACCCTTCGCAAGATGGTAGGGGAGCATGGTTTTGTCTGCCGGTTGGGCGGTGACAATTTCGTAGCGTTGTTCGGCCGCGAACGGATGGGCCAGATCCTTAGTTATCTGGCGGATGCACCGGTGGTATACGATCTGGATGAGGGGAAGACGGTAAGCATCAGCACCAGTGTGGGTGTATACAGGATCCCGAAGGATATAGTTCTGACTGATCCCAGCATGATCATGGAGAATATCATCGTTGCATATAGCGCAGCCAAGCACGGAGGAAAGGACCGGATCGTCTTTTATGATGATTCCCTGCTCTCGTCCAGAGACAGTATTATGAAGGTACAGAGGCTGTTCCCGGAGGCGCTGAAGAACGAGGAGTTCCAGGTGTACTATCAGCCGAAGGTTCATACGGGCACAGGCGAAATTATCGGTGCGGAGGCGCTATGCCGGTGGTTCCATGATGGAAAGATGGTCAGCCCGGGAGAGTTTATTCCTGCACTGGAAGAGACGGACGATATCTGTAAACTGGACTTCTATATGCTGGATCATGTGTGCCGGGATATCCGGAGATGGATGGATCAGGGCAGAAAAATCGTTCGGATATCGGTCAATCTGTCAAGAAAGCACCTGATGAACAGAAATCTTCTGGAGCAGCTGCTTAAGATCATAGACAAGCATAATATACCTCACAGCAGTAT
>CADBRW010000057.1 GCA_902797155.1 uncultured Lachnospiraceae bacterium | reverse complement strand
GGGGAGTTCGATCCCTGCATCGTGATCTGTGACGGAGAACCGAAGGAATTCTCCGCATTTCCGCTGACCGTTTATCCGGAGGCGGACCGAAGAAGGATGGAGTCCATTTCGGAAACTCTGGAGCAGTTCTATCTGCTTCGCAGCAGGAATTCCAGGATCCGTCAGAAATCTCAGGACCTGCGGCAGGTGCTGAAGACGGCGACTGAGCGTGCCGCAAAGAAGCTGGATCTGCAGCAGGCGCAGTTTCGGGATACGGAAGATCGGGAGCAGTACCGGATCTACGGTGAACTGCTGAACACCTATGGTTATGGTCTGGAGCCGGGGGCAAAGGAACTGGCCTGTACGAATTATTATGACGGGCAGGAAATCACCATTCCGCTGGATCCCACGCTTACGGCAGGAGAAAACAGCAAGCGGTATTTCGAAAAATATAACAAAAAGAAGCGTACTTATGTGGCGCTTCAGGAGCAGATCGCAGCCACAAGGGCATCGTTGGATTACCTGCAGAGTGTGTCCCACGCCCTGTCCATTGCCGAGGACGAATCGGATCTGGCGGAGATCAGGAGAGAGCTGCAGGAGAGCGGTTACATCCGGTCCGGCGGGTCCAGGAAGGGAAAGCGGAAGGAGGCGCCTGCGCATCCGCTGCATTTTGTGACGGAGGACGGATATCATATCTATGTGGGAAAGAACAATCTCCAGAATGAGGCTCTGACCTTTGAATTCGCCACGGGAAATGATATGTGGTTCCATGCCAAGCAGAGACCGGGCTCTCACGTGATCGTGAAGCGGCAGGGCCGGGAGGAACTGCCGGATCATATCTATGAAATTGCTGCCGGACTTGCGGCGTATTATTCCTCCGGGCAGGACGCCCCGAAGGTGGAGGTGGACTATACGGAGAGGAAGAATCTTCACAAATCTCCGGGCCAGCCCAAGGGCTTCGTCATCTATCATACGAATTATTCCATGCTGGTAACGCCGGACCGTTCGAAGGTCTCGGAGTGCGGACACTGACCCCGTTATGGGTTGAAAAATGCTGTATTCTGAGATATAATAAATTGCTATGGCTTCGGGGCTTTTCATATGCTTCCGGAGAAGAACAGGATATGGAGAGAAGGCATGATTTTAAGTATGACCGGCTTCGGCCGAGCAGAGTTGATCGATGAGAAGAGAAAGCTGATCGTGGAAATGAAATCCGTGAATCACAGATATGCGGATATCACCATCAAAATGCCACGTCGTCTGAACCGCTTTGAGGCAGGCGTCCGGACAGTGCTGAAGGATTATATCTCCAGAGGAAAGGTGGATGTGTTCATCACCTATGAGAATCTGGGGGAGTCGGAGGTGGCGGTTCGTTATAACCGTGACATCGCCTCCGAGTACGTGAAATATTTCCGGGAAATGAGCGAGGAGTTCTCCCTTCAGGAGGAGCTTAAGCCCACGGCCATCGGACGCTTCCCGGAGGTCTTCACTCTGGAGGAGTCCTCGGAGGAAAATGATGACGAACTTTTCGCCTGCCTTGAGAAGGTGGTGCGGGAGGCCGGCGAACATTTCGTTCAGGCCAGAGCCAAGGAAGGTGAGAACCTGAAGAAGGATCTTCTGGAGAAGATTGCGGAGATGCAGAAGCTGGTTGACCGGATCGAAGCACTCTCGCCCCAGATCATTGAAGACTATAAGTCGCGGCTTCGTGAGAAGCTGGATGAGTTCCTGCAGAGGAATGATATTGATGAAGGACGGATCGCGGCCGAGGTTACGATCTTCGCCGATAAGATCTGTGTGGATGAGGAAATGGTCCGTCTCCGCAGTCACGTGGACGGTGTTCGCGGGATCCTGGAGGAAGGCGGAGCCGTGGGACGGAAGCTGGACTTTATCGTTCAGGAGATGAACCGGGAAGCAAATACCACGCTTTCCAAGGCCGGTTCATTGGACGTGACGGATATCGGGATCGAGATGAAGACTCTGATCGAGAAGATCCGGGAACAGATTCAGAATCTGGAATAAAGCTGAGATCTTTATAGCATGGATGGAGGGCTTAGGAATGAGCAATAAGGGACAACTGATCGTTATCTCCGGCTTCTCCGGAGCAGGAAAGGGAACCGTAGTAAAACAGCTGGTGGAGCAGTACGGATACAGTCTGTCCATTTCTGCCACTACGCGAGCACCCAGACCGGGAGAGGTGGACGGAAAGGATTATTATTTCAAGACAGAGGCGGAATTTCGGAATCTGATCGATTACAACGGCCTCATCGAATGGGCCCAGTACGTGGATAATTATTACGGCACGCCCCGTAAATTCGTGGAGGATGAGCTGGCAGCCGGCAGGGATGTGATCCTGGAGATCGAGGTTCAGGGAGCCAGCATCATAAAGAAGCAGTATCCCGATGCCATTCTGCTCTTTATCACCACAAAGGATGTGGAAACTCTTCGCGAACGCCTGACGGGACGGGGGTCCGAGTCCGAAGAACAGGTGATGAAGAGGATCAACCGTGCGGCAGAAGAAGCCGAGATGATCGATAATTATGATTATATCGTCGTAAATGATGATTTAAATACTTGCACTTTGACCGTACATTCGGTTATACTAGGCGGTAAATGCAAGAGAGAAAGAAACAGGGACTTCATTAAGGAACTGCAGGAGAACTTCCGTGCAGCAAAATGAAGCGTATAGAAAGGAGCCGTAAAAATGATTCATCCTTCTTATTCAGATCTGATGGAGGTAGTTAACAAGGAAGTGGAGCCGGGTGAACAGCCGGTGGTACAGAGCCGGTACTCCATCGTGCTCGCAACTGCAAAGAGAGCAAGACAGCTGGTGGCAGGACAGGATCTTCCGCTGGTAGATCATGCGGAAGGCAGAAAGCCGCTTTCCATCGCAGTTGATGAGCTGTATCAGGGAAAGGTAAAAATCGTCGGAGATGACGAATAGGTTTCGTTTCGCCATCAGGCAAAGAGGAAACAGTAGGAAGTAAAGCAGGTGATACGTCACCTGCTTCTTTTGGGAAAGAGTGTTATGTACGCAGACGTGATCGTGGATATCTCACATAAGGCAGTGGATAAAACCTTTTCTTACCGGATCCCGAAGGAACTGGAGGAGGAGGTCTCCATCGGTACGCCTGTCATGGTGCCCTTCGGGCAGGGGAAACGCCCGAGAAAAGGCTACGTGATCGCCCTTTCCGAGACAACACCCTGGGACGAGAGCAGGGTGAAGGAGATCAGTCAGGTCTCCGCGGGGAGACTTCCTGTGGAAAGCCGCATGATCCGTCTGGCCGGCTGGATGCGCGAACGTTACGGATCCACCATGATCAGTGCCCTGAACGCGGTCATGCCTGTGAAGGAAAAGGTGGGTAAAAGCAGACAGAAGGTGGATCTTCGACAGTTCGAGCCGGAGTTTCTACCGGTGGATGCTCTGAATGAGGATCAGAAGAAGGCGCTGGCTACATTTGAAAGAGACTGGGATGAGGGTGAGAGGAAAACCTATCTCATCCACGGCGTGACCGGAAGCGGAAAGACCGAGGTCTATCTCAGAATGGCTAAGCATGTGATCGAAAGCGGTCGCAGCGTCATCGTTCTGGTTCCGGAGATCGCTCTCACTTATCAGACGGTAGCCCGGTTTCGCACGGCCTTCGCCGACAGGATCGCCATCCTTCACTCCGGTCTCAGCAGAGGGGAGAAGTACCGGGAATTCCGGCAGGTACAGGATGGGGCAGTGGATATCATGATCGGTCCCAGATCAGCCCTCTTTGCCCCATTTTCCAATCTGGGGCTTATCATTATCGATGAAGAGCATGATACGGCATATAAGAGCGATACAACTCCGAAATATCATGCAAGAGAGGTGGCTATAGAACGGGCTCGGCTGGAAGAGGCTGCCGTGGTCCTCGGATCCGCAACACCGGCGGTGGAAAGCTACCGGTGTGCCGAGGAGGGACGGTATCAGCTGCTCAGTCTGCCGAAACGTGCCGAAGGACAGGAGCTGGCGGAGCCTACGGTGGTGGACCTTCGGGAAGAGCTTCGGGCGGGAAACCGGAACATCCTCTCGAGAGAGCTGTATGCAGATATGCAGGATGCCTTCAGCCGGGGGGAGCAGGTAATGCTGTTCCTGAACCGGAGAGGCATGAGCAGCTTTGTGTCCTGCAGAAGCTGCGGAGAGGCGGTCCGCTGTCCGAAGTGCGACGTAAGTCTTGCATTGCACGGAAAGGACACCCTGCTCTGTCACTACTGCGGGCATACGGAGAAAATGAAGACGGCCTGTCCGGCCTGCGGTTCCAAGCTGATCGGTGGTTATGGCATCGGAACGGAACGGGTGGAGCAGGAGGTGCGCCGGCTCTTCCCGGACATCAGTACCATCCGCATGGACAGGGACACCACCATGCAGAAGGGGGCTCACGGGGCGCTTCTGCAGGCGTTTCATGA
The DNA here is from genome assembly GCA_902797155.1 of uncultured Lachnospiraceae bacterium. GTDB lineage: Bacteria > Bacillota > Clostridia > Lachnospirales > Lachnospiraceae > Eubacterium_Q. The sequence goes on along the minus strand of CADBRW010000057.1, from coordinate 11,132 downwards.
TGAAAAAGCCCAGTGTCTCATCGGGACACAGATGATCGTGAAGGGCCATGATTTTCCGAAGGTTACGGTGGTGGGAATTCTTCTGGCGGATCTGGGATTCTTCGACAGTGATTTCCGTTCGGGTGAACGCTGTTTTGACCTTCTGACCCAGGCGGCAGGCAGAGCCGGCCGGGGAGAACGGCCGGGGCGCGTGGTGATCCAGACCTACAAGCCGGAGCATTATGTGATACAGACGGCAAGGGAGCAGAACTACCTGCAGTTTTATACCTACGAGATGGCATACCGCAGACTGCTGGGGTATCCGCCGGTGACGCACATGCTGTGCATCCTGGTCGTGGCCAGGGAAGAGGAGGAAGCCTGTGCGGTCTCCGAAGAGCTGGCGGAGCGGATCCGGAGTATGGAGGGCGTTATCCTTACCGGTCCCGGACCGGCCTATATCGCAAGACTGAATGATATCTTCCGGAGAGTGATCTACCTCAGGGCAGAGGAGGAAGAGAAGCTGACTCGGATTCCCGCTGCTTTGAAGGCACTTACGGATGAAGCATATGAAACCCGCGGAGCTGAAGTGTATTATGATTTCGATCCGCTTCACATTATCTAAACATTTGAAAAGGAGAATGCAAGATGGCAATCAGAAATATTCGCGTAGACGGCGATGATATCCTTCGTAAGGCGTGCAAACCGGTAAAGGAGATCACACCCCGGATCAGTGAGCTTATAGACGATATGTTTGAGACCATGTATGATGCCGGCGGCGTGGGCCTGGCTGCGCCTCAGGTGGGTATTCTGAAGAGGATCGTGGTCATTGATGTGATGGATGAGAATCCGCTGGTACTGATCAACCCCGAGATCGTGGAATCCGACGGGGAGCAGGTGGGTGAAGAGGGCTGTCTCTCTCTGCCCGGACTGGCAGGAGAGGTATCCCGTCCTGAGCATGTGGTCTGCAAGGCCTTTGACCGGAACATGCAGCCCATCACCGTGGAAGGGACGGACCTGCTTGCGCGCTGCATCTGCCATGAGCTGGATCATCTGGACGGTGTGCTCTATAAGGATCTTGTGATCGACGGACTTCACCGGGTGGATGTTCCTGCTGACGAGGAGGAGGAAGAGGAATGCGAGTGATCTTTATGGGAACACCGGATTTTGCCGTGTCGGCACTGGATGCCATCGCTGCGGCCGGTCATACGGTGGAAGCTGTGTATACCCAGCCGGATAAGGCAAAGGGACGTTCCGGCAAGCTGCAGCCTCCCCCTGTGAAGGTCCGGGCCCTGGAGCTGGGATTTCCGGTCTTTCAGCCGGAGAAGCTTCGCGACGAGGAAAATGTAAAAAAGATCCGGGAGCTGGCGCCGGAGATCATCGTGGTGGCTGCCTATGGGCAGATCCTGCCGGAATCGATCCTGGAGATACCGCCCCTGGGCTGTATCAATATCCATGCATCCCTGCTTCCGAAGTACCGGGGAGCTGCGCCCATCGAGCGCTCCATCCTGGACGGAGAGGAAAAGACGGGTGTTACTACCATGTATATGGCGAAGGGACTGGATACCGGCGATATGATCGAACAGGCAGAGACGGAGATCCTGCCGTCGGATACCGGTGAAAGCCTGACTGCGCGGCTGGCTGAAATGGGTGGGAAGCTGATCCTTTCCACCATGCAGAAGCTGGCAGACGGTACGGCGGTCCGTACTCCCCAGAAGGAGGAGGATTCCACTTACGCCAAAATGCTGGACAAAGCCATGGGTGAGATGGATTTCGCAAAGTCCGCAGCCGAGCTGGAGCGGAGCGTCCGGGCACTGATCCCCTGGCCCTGTGCGGCAACGGTGGTGGACGGAAAGCATGTGAAGATCTATGGGGCAGAGGTGACGGATCAGACAGGAACTCCGGGGGAGATCCTGGAGGTGACGAAGAAGTATTTCACCATTGCCTGTGGTGAAGGAGCGCTTCGGATCCGAAAGCTTCAGCCGGAGGGCAAGAAGCCCATGGATACAGCTGCATTTTTGAACGGAAAGAAACTGGAAGTCGGAATGAAGGTAGGTGTTTGATCGATGACCGATGGTACCGGGAAGGGACAACCGAAGAAGGAGACAGCCGGATCCGCCAGGGAAGTGGCGATGGAGATCCTGCTGGATATGGACAGGAACGGACGTTTCTCTTCTCAGGCACTGGAGGACGGTCTTCGAAAGATCCAGTTTCAGGAGAAGGAGAAACGGGCCATGGTCACCCGCCTGGTGGAGGGGACCACGGAATACAGGCTGCAGCTGGATGCGGTGCTGGATCAGTACGCAAAGCTTCCGATGAAGAAGCAGAAGCCGAAGGTTCGGACCCTGCTTCGGATGAGTGTCTATCAGATGCTCTATATGGACAGCGTCCCCGACCATGCGGTGCTGTCCGAGGCGGCACTTTACATGAAGCGTCATCATCTGAACGGCCTCACGAGTGTTGTGAACGGGATCCTGCGAAATGTGCAGCGGGGCATGGGATCCGGTGATGTGCAGCACCTGATGGAGGAGAATATGTCGATCATGTATTCTACGCCGGAATGGCTGGTGGACCGTTTGGTCCGGGACCACGGAGAGGAGAAGGCAGGGAGGATCCTTCAGGCGTCCTTCAAAGACCGTTTTCTCACGGTCCGCAACAATCAGACGAAGCAGACGGTTTCCGAGCTGCTGGACATTTTCAGATCAAATGGGATCACCGCAGCTCCGGGAGAGGAAAGTCCCATGGCCATCCGTGTGGAGACTGTGGATTTTGTGCGGCGTCTGCCCGGGTATCGGGAGGGCAGATTCTCCGTCCAGGATGAAAGCTCCATGCAGGCCATCGAGGCTCTGGAGCTGACGAAGGGTGAGAAGGTTCTGGATGTCTGTTCGGCTCCGGGAGGTAAGGCCTGCTATGCGGCGGAATGCGGAGCGGTTGTGACCTCCAGAGATCTGACGGAGGATAAGACGGATCGGATCCGGGAGAATGCCGAGCGTCTGGGCCTGACGCTTCGGATCGAAGAACGTGATGCGATGATGCCCTGTTCGGAGGATGCGGAGGCCTATGATGTGGTCCTGGCGGATGTTCCCTGTTCGGGACTGGGTGTAATGGGGCGTAAAAACGATATCAAATACCATGTGACGGAAGAGGGGATCCATGCGCTTGCAGAGCAGGGCAGAAGGATCCTGGAGGTGGCCGGAGGATATGTTCGTCCGGGAGGACGGCTGCTCTTCTCCACATGCACCATACTCCGGGAGGAGAATCAGGATGCGGCAGAGGCCTTTCTGGCGGATCATCCGGAGTTTGCGAAGGGAAAGGAAAGAGAATTTCTGCAGGGAGAGGATCCCTGTGACGGATTCTATTATTGTATCATGGAGAAACGTGCATGACGGATGGGTGGGATCCTGCTTCCATGACGGAAGCCGAATTAACTGCATACGTGAAGGAGCAGGGCTGGCCGGGATTCCGCGGCAACCAGATCTATGGCTGGCTTCATTCGAAGCGGGTTCAGGATCCGCAGGAAATGAAGAATCTCCCGAAGGAGATACGAAATGCCCTGGAACCGGAGCTGGTACGGGTGACGGAGTGGAAACGCCTTTCCTCCAAAGAGGACGGAACCGAGAAGTTTCTGTTCCGGCTGCATGACGGGCAGATCATAGAGACGGTCTTTATGCCGTATCATCACGGGAATTCGCTCTGTATCTCTTCTCAGGCAGGCTGCCGCATGGGCTGCAGATTCTGTGCATCCACCATCGGAGGACTGGTGAGAAATCTGACACCGTCCGAAATGCTGGGCCAGGTTTATCAGGTGGTCAATCTGACGGGAAAAAGAGTGGACAGTATCGTGGTCATGGGGACGGGGGAGCCTTTGGACAACTATGAGAATCTGATCCGTTTTCTGTATCTCATCTCCGATCCCAAGGGATACGGCCTGAGTCTTCGGGCCATCACGGTCTCCAGCTGCGGCCTGGTGCCGAAGATCCGAAAGCTTGCAGAAGAAGGACTGCCCATCACATTTGCGCTGTCCCTGCATGCCACCACGGATGCGGAACGGCAGGAACTGATGCCGGTGGCAAAGAGCTATACGTTGAAGGAAACGCTGGATGCCTGCCGGTATTATTTCGAGAAGACGCACCGGAGAGTTACATTTGAATACAGTCTTGTTAAGGGCGTAAATGATACAAAGGCCCACGCCGAAAGGCTGTCAAACCTGCTCCGCTCCATGCACGGGCACGTGAATCTGATCCCGGTAAACCCCATAGAGGAAAGGGATTATGTAAGGAGTGACGCAGATTCTGTGCAAGTTTTTAAAAATATACTTGAAAGAAATCGAATAAATGTTACAATTAGAAGAAGTATGGGCAGAGATATCGATGCTGCCTGCGGGCAGCTGAGACGGCGCGCCATGCTGGAACAGGACGAGAAGGAGTAAGAGTTTGGTATCGATTGGTAGAACGGATGTCGGGAAACGACGGGACAACAATCAGGACAACATCTTTGTAAGTGACGGTCCCATCGGTCCCCTGCCAAATCTGTATATCGTAGCCGATGGGATGGGAGGCCATGCCGCCGGCGATTTTGCGTCCAGATACGCGATTCAGATCGTGGTAGATTTTATAAAGAAATCCACCATTAAGAATCCCATATCTGTTCTTCGTCGTGCTATGATATTTGCCAACAATGAAGTATATAAAGAGGCTGAGAAGGATACGGCCAAGGGTGGGATGGGTACCACCATGGTTGCATGCGTGATCGATAAAAAGGAGCTGTACTGCGGAAATATCGGAGACAGCCGGCTCTATCTGATCAACGATGAGATCCGCCAGATCACCATGGATCATTCCTTAGTGGAAGAACTGATCCGGAACGGGCAGCTGGAGCGGAACAAGGGCAGAAATCATCCTGAGAAGAATATCATCACAAGGGCTATGGGCTCACGTAACGAAGCGGTCCCGGATTTCTTTGAGATCTCGCTTTCCGAAGGTGATCGGATCCTCATGTGTTCGGACGGTCTGTCCAACATGGTGGAGAATGACGAGCTTCGGGATATCGTGCGGGAGAACGAGGATCTGGAGACGGTTGCGGATGCCCTTATTGAAAGAGCAAATTACTATGGAGGAAATGATAACATTTCCGCAGTTGTTATAGCAGTTTAGGGAGATTAGGAAAATGTTGAAAACGGGAACTATTCTGGATGAACGGTATGAGATCCTCGACGTCGTAGGCGCCGGCGGAATGTCAACCGTATATCGTGCGAAGGATCATCGCCTGAAGCGCCATGTCGCAGTGAAGGTCCTGAAGACCGAGTATTCCAATGATGCGAATTTTGTGTCCAAATTCCGTGTGGAGGCACAGGCTTCGGCAGGTCTTACGCATCCGAATATCGTCAGTGTATATGATGTTTGTGAGGATAACGGAAGATACTTCATCGTTATGGAGCTGGTTGAAGGTATTACCCTGAAGGAGTACATCAACCTGAACGGAAGACTGACCATGGATCAGGCTCTGGATTTCTCGATCCAGATCGCATCCGGTCTGGAAGCGGCACACGAGCACCATGTGATCCACAGGGATATCAAACCGCAGAATATCATTGTATCCAAGAGCGGAAATCTGAAGGTGACGGATTTCGGTATCGCCAAGGCAGCAACCTCGAATACCATGTCCACTGCGGGCATGGGATCGGTGCATTATATCTCACCGGAGCAGGCGCGTGGCGGATACAGTGATGAGCGAAGCGACATTTATTCCCTGGGTATCACCATGTATGAGATGGTTACGGGACGCGTTCCTTTTGAGGGGGACACAAATGTTGCCATTGCTCTCATGCATATCCAGAATGAGATCATCCCGCCCCGCGAGATGTACCCGGATATCTATTCCAGTTTTGAGAAGATCATCATGAAGGCCACCCAGAAGAAACCGGAGCGCCGGTATCTGACGGCAGCTGCGCTGATCGCAGATCTGAAGCGGGTGAAGGCCAATCCGAACATCGATATCATTGTGGCACCTCCGGGAGCACCCGTGGGCCCGACACAGAAGATCACGGACAGTGATTTCCAGAAGATCCGAAGCGAAGTGGAGATGCGTCCTGTTCAGCCGGGTGTGACTTCTGCGGCTACTCCGGACAGGGAGCGCCTGAATCAGCTGATCAATGAGGCTGAGGAGGATGACTATGGTTACGGATATGAAGAAGAGGTTCAGACACCTCCGGTCCGCCGCCAGTCCATCAAGAAGGTGTCCGATGATGAGGATGATGAATACTACGATTACAACGAACCTCCCCACGAAGAGGAAGAGGATGTAGATCCGAAGCTTGCCAAGGCGGTTATGATCGGCGGTATCGCGGCAGCCGTGATCATTGCGGTGATCGTATTTATTGTGATCGGAAATATCATGGGATGGTTCAAGTTCGGAAAGGACGAGACCACCTCTGCAACACAGACGGCAACTACATCCGAGACAGCTACAACGGAAGAGGTTGTGCGCGAGATGATCGATGTTGTGGGCTATACACAGCGCGCGGCTGAGAAGTCCCTGAAGGAAGCGGGCTTCAAGAATATCAAGGTTGAGACGAAAAATGATGACAAGGTTGCTGTAGAGTATGTTATCTCCCAGAGTCATAAAAAGGGAGAGAAGCTTCCGGAGTCCACCGAGATCGTGATCGTTGTATCTCTCGGTGCTGAAGAGGCAACCGTTCCGGATGTGTCCACCTATACCGATGAACAGGCTACAAAGGTTCTGAATGAGGCCGGCTTCGAGGTACAGCATTCCTACGAGTTCAGCGAGGAAGTTGAGAAGGACAAGATCATCCGTACCCAGCCTGAGAAGGGCAGCAAGGCTGCAAAGGGCAGCAAGGTGACTCTGGTCATCAGTAACGGTAAGGAAACAAAGACCGTAAGCGTTCCGAAGGTAACGGGCATCAGCGAGTCGGCTGCAAGAAGCAGTCTGGAGGCTGTGAAGTTGTCCGTCGGAAATGTATCGCATGAGAACAGTGATACCGAAGCAGGACTGGTCATCAGTCAGAGCAAGTCGGAAGGAACGGAAGTAGAAGAAGGTACATCCATCGATATCGTGGTTAGTGACGGTCCCAAGGTAGTGACCTACACCGGAAGCGTATCCGGAAGCGTATCAACCTCTGCAAGTGAAGTTATGGATACGCCGGAGGGTGTGACCATCGTCGCTTATATCACTGACAGTGACGGAGACCATCAGGTGGCTTCCGCATCCGTAGATGCATCCGACAAGGGAAGCATCAGTCTGACCGGAAGTGTCAAGGGTCTTTCTTCCTCCGACGGATCGGTGAAGATCTATGCAACCACCTCCGGCGGTGAGGATGTAACAGGCTATTATCAGAATTCACTGACACTTACCTTTACACCGGAATAAGAGGTTGCTTCATTGATCGGAAAAATCATCAAAGGGATCGGCGGTTTCTACTATGTGGCTGCCGAGGATGGAAAACTATATGAATGTAAGGCCAGGGGCGTATTTCGAAAGTTGGGAATGCGCCCCCTGGTCGGAGACGACTGCAAGATCGAAATCCTGGATGCTGAGAAGTGTCTCGGCAATGTGGAAGAGGTTCTGCCCCGTCGCAATGCTTTGACTCGCCCGGCAGTTGCAAATACTGACCAGGCGATTGTCATTTTTGCGGTCTCCAGTCCGGAGCCCAGCTTCGGTCTGATCGACAGGTATCTGGTGGGGATGTCCTACGTGGATATGCCGGTGCTCCTGGTGCTTAACAAGGTGGACCAGAACCGGGAACGGGCAGAAGAGCTGCAGAGTGTATATGAGCGTGCAGGCTACCGCGTATTGCTCACCTCCGCAAAAAGCGGAGAGGGCGTGGAGCTGCTGAAGTCTGCTCTGAAGGGGAAAACGTCAGTACTTTCCGGCCCATCGGGTGTGGGCAAGTCATCTCTGATGAATGTGCTGTTCCCTGCCTTCGGTGCCAAGACCGGAGAGATCAGTGAGAAGATCGGGAGGGGGAAGCATACCACCCGCCATTCGGAGCTGACGCTGGTGGAGCAGGATACCTATCTCTGTGATACACCGGGCTTTTCCTCGGTGGAGCTGCCGGAGCAGGTAAATGAAGAGAATCTGCCCCTCTGCTTTCCGGAATTTGATCCGTTTCTGGGGAAATGCAGATTTGTGTCCTGCAGGCATCTGGCCGAGCCGGACTGTGCCGTAAAAAAGGCGGTCGAGGAAGGCTGCATCGGAGAAAGCCGGTATGACAGTTACCGGGCATTTCAGGAATTACTGAAGAACAGGAGGAAGACAGAATGGAAATGAAACTGGCGCCATCTATGCTTAGCGCGGATTTTGCACATTTGTCCGAAGATCTGCGTAACGCAATGCAGCCGGGGGTTTCCTACCTGCATGTGGATGTTATGGATGGGAATTTCGTTCCCAACATTTCCTTTGGACCTCCTGTGATCCGCTGTGTAAGAAGGATCCTGCCGGAGGCGGTCCTGGATGTACATATGATGGTTCAGGAGCCGAAGCGCTTTGTAAATGATTACCAGAGGCTGGGCGTCGACATGCTGACGGTTCATGCGGAAGCCACCGATGATCTGGAAGGGACGCTGCAGTCCATCCGCGCAGACGGAATGAAATGTGGTGCTGCAGTAAGCCCCGGGACGCCGGTCAGCGTGCTGGAGAAGGTGCTCCCGATCTGCGATATGGTTCTGGTGATGAGTGTGATCCCCGGCTTTGGCGGACAGAGCCTGATCCCGGGCACACTGGATAAGATTCGGGAGCTGGTGCGGCTTCGGGAAGAAAAGGGCCTTGGCTATGACATCGAGATCGACGGAGGTGTGAATCTGTCGAATCTGGATGAGGTTCTGGACAGTGGTGTAAATGTGATCGTTGCGGGGTCTGCGATCTTCGGAGGTGAGTCCATACCCCGGAATGTGCAGGATTTCCTGGAACGGATGGAGGGAAAATGCTGCTGATACTGGTGGCAGGAGGACCCGTAGAGGCTTCACTGCTGAAAAAGGTAATAGAAGATGCGGGTGATGCGGAATTCCGGCTGGCGGGAATCGATGCCGGAGTGCTGAGGATAGAAGAGGCGGGAATGAGGCCGGATATGGTGATCGGAGATTTTGATTCCGTATCACCTGCCGAGAAGGCCCGGATACTCACGGAGTATCCGGATCAGATAGCTCTTGATCCCGTAAAGGATGATACGGATATGGAAGCGGCGGTCCACTATGCGGTTTCGCAGAAGCCGGAGCGGGTGGTGCTTCTTGGGGCACTGGGAAAGCGGATGGATCACACGATGACGAATCTCAGACTCCTGTCCCTTTTTGCCGAGGCAGGCATTTCCGCAGTGATGCAGGATGAACGAAACCGTATCCGGATTCTGACAGGAAACGTGCGGCTTCTAAGAAGTGATCTGTACGGACCGTATATTTCACTGCTTCCCGTATCCGGAGTGGTGAAGGGAATTACCCTGAGAGGGTTTAAATATCCGCTCACACGGGCGGCTCTGGAGCCTTTCAGCAGTCTGGGAGTCAGTAATGAACTTACGGAGGCTGTGGGAGAGATCGAATTCGAAGAAGGGCTTCTGTATCTGATGGAGACAAAGGACTGATGAAGAAAGAGCAGCGTCAAAAGGAAAAGAACGGACTGAGACAGAACAGGGGAACCGGAAGTGCTGTCAGTCTTTTTGCTGTCGGATTGCTGCTCATGTTCATAATGCCCTGGATGGTATATTCGGGCGGAGCCGGAGCGGCATGGATCGCCATCGGTTCTTTTGCGGGGGTTCTGCTGGTATGGCAGATGGCATCCTACCGTCTTATGAGATTTTCGCTGCAGCATAAGGACCAGGCGACGATCCCCGGTTTTTTCAGCAGCCGTTTTCAGGAGAAGAGGCCGGTCCTTCGAATCTTCTTTTCCGTGATCCTCCTTCCGATACTGATCCTTACCGCAGGAATGCTGCTGTATGGCATCAGTGATTTCGCGGCAACACTTTTCGGGATCTCCAGATTATACACTACCTTGGGCATCTTCTTTATTTCCACGGGATTTCTGCTTCTGCTCGGAAGAGGCGGATTGCGTCTGGCGGAACGATGGATCGCCATTCTGGTGCTGGTTTCCCTGATCCTTATCGATTACTCGGTCATTCGTGTGCTGGGGACCCGGCATGCTCTTGAAAATATTTTTCACAGCTGGGCTGCCGGCTCTGTAACTGAGTATGTAAATGTGGGATACATGTCAGGTAAGGCTCTCAGCGTCCAGGAGATCATATCGCTCTTCAGTATCGGGTTCCTGATCCTGGGAAATCCTCTGGTGCTTCAGAGGTTTCAGTTTGCCGACCGTGCCCGGACCATCCACAGATCCAGGCGGTGGGCTATCATTTTCAGCCTGTTCTCACTGTTCCTTTCCGTTCTGACGGGAGGGCTTCTTCGTGCAGCACTCTATCCTGCAAAGATCAGCAATATCAGAATGCTCTATAAGACCATTCTTACAGAGGATAAGGGCAGGGGCTTCCTGTTTCTTCTGGCCGGAATGATCTTCGTGGTGGCTGCGGGGCTCATGGTCCTGGAGCTGTTTCATTCCACCGTTCTGTCGGCTACGGAGATCCTTCATTCAGACGTGTTTCCTCTTAAAAAACACAGAAAGAAAATGATTCTGGGAAGCAAGGGTATCGTGATCCTGGCGGGGATCATCGTGGAAACCCTTGTCTTTGCGCTTGCACTCTGCAGCGGAGACTGGATCTACAGGATAACCTGGGATGCCTATCTGGTTCTGGCGTGCGGACTTGCGCCGGTCATGTATCTGGCGCTTCGTTCATCCAGGACTACGGTGCGGGCCTGTCTTCTGGGCTTCTCGGTCGGCGCTGTGTTCGTGGGCGTCTGGGAATTCTCTGCGTTTATTCCCCAGGGAACTGAGTTCCTTACACTTCGGGAGATCACGGGGATCTCGGGGATCATTCCCGCCATGCTGATGGGATTCTTCTTCGGACTGCTTGGGATCCGGACTTCAAAGCCACCGACCCAGGAGGTGGTCACGGCCTATGAGGAGGTTCAGTTCCGTCTGGTATCGTCCGGGGAAAAGAAAAGGTGAATAACATAGAATAAAGCACCCAGTTCCGAACCTGGGTGCTTTATTGATATACATTATCAAATAAGGTGAGAGAGTTATGAAAAAACTATGGT
>CADBRW010000056.1 GCA_902797155.1 uncultured Lachnospiraceae bacterium | reverse complement strand
TGACCGTTCAACGGCCTTCTTCCATCCGGCCAGTTTCACTGCCCGCTCCTCCGCTGTGATCTTCGGCTTGAAGATCTTATCGATATCTGAATTCACCTTAATCTCATTCTTGTCCTTCCAGTAGCCCGTGGCAAGTCCTGCAAAGTAGGCGGCTCCAAGGGCCGTGGTCTCCACGCATACAGGCCGCACCACGGTAGCGTCGATGATATCCGCCTGAACCTGCATCAGGAAATTATTCGCAGAAGCTCCTCCGTCCACACGCAGGTTGGAAAGCACGATGCCGGAATCCGCCTCCATGGCAGCAAGCACATCACTTGTGGAATATGCCAGGGATTCCAGTGTGGCACGGATGATGTGATACTTGTTCACCCCTCTGGTGATACCAACAATGGTCCCACGGGCATACTGATTCCAATAGGGAGCTCCCAGCCCCGTAAAGGCAGGAACCACGTAGCAACCGTTGGTATCCGGGACCTTCTTCGCCATATACTCCGAATCCTCCGCGGAATCGATAAGACGCATCTCATCCCGGAGCCATTGTATGGATGCACCTGCGATGAATACGGAGCCTTCCAGGGCATACTTCACCTTTCCGTCGATCCCCCAGGCAACGGTAGTTACCAGCCCATTCTTGGAGAACACCGGTCGGTTTCCTGTATTCATCAGAAGGAAGCATCCGGTTCCGTAGGTGTTCTTCGTGTCCCCTTCATTGAAGCAGGTCTGACCAAACAGAGCTGCCTGCTGGTCTCCTGCGATTCCTGCAACCGGAATGGTCCCTCCCAGATAAACCGGATCCGTCTCACCGTACACCTCGCTTGAGGGACGTGCCTCCGGAAGCATACATGCAGGGATATCCAGCTTCTCCAGGATCTCCTCATCCCATTTCAGATCTGTAATATTGAACATCATGGTCCGGGATGCGTTGGAGTAATCAGTTACATGCACCCTGCCATGGGTCAGCTTCCAGACAAGCCAGGTATCCACGGTACCGAAGAGCAGCTCTCCCTTCTCCGCCCGCTCCCGGACCCCTTCCACATTTTCAAGGATCCAGCGAAGCTTGGTTGCAGAGAAATAGGCATCGATCACCAGACCGGTCTTCTTCCGGAAGAAATCCGTAAGGCCCTCCCCCTTCAGCTCATCACAATACTTTGACGTTCTGCGGCACTGCCATACGATGGCATTGTAGACCGGCTCTCCAGTCTCCTTATCCCACACACTGGTGGTCTCCCGCTGATTCGTGATGCCGATGGCCGTGATATCCTCCGCCCTGGCCCCTGCCTTCATCATGGCCTCCACGGCAACGCCCAGCATCGTGGACCAGATCTCATTTGCATTATGCTCCACCCAGCCCGGCTGCGGAAAGATCTGCGTAAACTCCTTTTGCGCCACGGAAATGATCTGCCCGCGTTTATCGAAGACGATCGCACGGTTACTTGTGGTCCCGGCGTCCAGCGCCATAACATACTTCCCCATATTAATTCTCCTCCCTTTCCCGGATCAGCCGTGCCATGGTATCATACAGTATGTCCGGTTCCACCGGCTTGGACAAATGGGCGTTCATTCCTGCATCCATGGAACGCTCCACATCCTCATCGAACACATTCGCAGTCATGGCGATAATGGGAATGGTCTTTGCATCCGGATGGTCCAGAAGATCCGTATGCTGTAACCCCTTTAAGTCTCAGCTTCGTATGCGGCGATACCTTCCGCCGTCTTTCGATACAGCTCATCGATGGCGATGAGTCTTTCCTTCACTTCCTCGTCGGATAAACTGCGTTCATTTCCGGGTCTGTACTCTTCCGTGATCTCGGAAGCCAAACCGGAAAGGACAGTCAGCCCCAGATTCGCCGTAACACCCTTCACGGCATGCGCCTTCTCAAAAAGAAGGGTCGGATCCATACTTTCCCCCGCCGAAAGAAGCTCCGCCACCACAGCGTTGTCCTTAAACCTGCGAATATGCTTATCGATCAGCCTGTCCATCCTGAGCACACGGAGTGCCTGATCGTAATCCCCGTCAATATTCCGATACAATTCCTGAAGTGTCATATCGTTCCCTTTCTCCTCTGTCAGGCTGTCTTTCCATCTGACTGAATCCACCATTTATTATATCACATACCGTGTTTCATGTCAGCAGTAAATAGGTTCCGCTTGCAAGGATGTCCGTCAGATGCTATACTCTTTCCTATCCTTAAGAAACAGGAGATAATCAAAATGAAAGCAAGTATCATCATGGGTTCCACCAGCGATCTCGCAAAGGTTGAACCGGCGATCGAGCTCCTGAAGAGCTTCGATGTTCAGGTATCCGTACGATGCCTCTCCGCGCACCGCGCTGCTGCCCAGTTATCCGCATACATTCAGGAGATCAACAACGATGGAACTGAGGTTGTGATCACGGCTGCCGGAATGGCAGCTGCTCTTCCGGGTGTCGTTGCATCCCAGACGGTCCTTCCGGTCATCGGCGTTCCGCTCTCCGGTTCCGTACTGGACGGACAGGATGCGCTCTACTCCATCGTTCAGATGCCTCCCGGAATCCCGGTAGCCACCGTGGCCATCAACGGAAGCAAGAATGCAGCATGGCTGGCGCTTCAGATCATGGCCAACGGAAATGCAGAGCTGAAGGAAAAGCTCTGGGCAGAACGTGACAAGATGCGTGAGGCTGCCGAGAAGGCCAATGCAGAGATCATTGCAAAGTACGAATAAGAAAGAAAACGCACAGCGTGACATTTCCATGACACACTGTGCGTTTTCTTTTTGTAATAACTTATGCAAGCGGTGATCCTGTGATCATCTCATATGCCTGCAGATACTTCTCAATGGTCTTGTCCACGATATCCTGAGGCAGGAACCAGTTCTCCGGTTCTTCCTTATTCTCGTCGGACTTCAGCCAGTCACGGGCAAACTGCTTATCGAAGGACGGCTGTCCATGACCCGGCTCGTATCCCTCTGCCGGCCAGAAACGGGAGGAATCCGGTGTCAGCATCTCATCTCCGAGGACGATCTCCCCATCTTCATTCAGTCCAAACTCAAACTTGGTATCAGCGATGATAATTCCCTTGGTCAGTGCATAATCCGCACACTTCTTATAAAGAGCAATGGTGTAATCACGAAGCTTCTCAGCATACTCCTGTCCCTTGCCCGGGAATTCCTTCTCAAGGACTTCCACAGAACGCTCGAAAGAGATATTCTCATCATGATCTCCGATCTCCGCCTTGGTGGACGGTGTATAGATCGGTTCCGGCAGCTTGTCGGACTCTACAAGGCCCTCCGGCAGCTTAATACCGCAAACGGTTCCGTTTTCCTTGTAGCTTGCCCATCCTGAGCCGGTGATATATCCGCGGACGATGCACTCGATGGGAAGCATAGTCAGCTTCTTGCACATCATGGAGTTCCCGTCGAACTGCGGCTGCTGAAAGAATTCCGGCATGTCCTTTACATCTGCGGAAATCATGTGATTCGGCAGGATATCACTGGTCATATCGAACCAGAAGCGGGACATCTGTGTCAGAACAGTACCCTTCTTGTTGATCTTATTCTTCAGGATCACGTCATAGCAGCTGATACGGTCGGTGGCAACCATGATCAGACTGTCGCCGTTATCGTAAATCTCACGTACCTTACCTTCTTTGATCGGTTTCATTTCCATGTAATCGCTCCTCCTTTAGGAAAATGGGTGTCTTCCCGACGGCTTTCACCCGGAAAACACCCATATAGAATATATGATTTGATTCTAAAAATCAAGGATTAGTTCCCTTGGTACCGGGTTCTGTCTTCCGGTCATAGATCAGGAACTCCTGAGGAGCCTGATCCGTATTCCGGTCAATCCCCATACTTTCAGCCTCATCCATGGTGATGGTGGCCTCTCCAAGGAGGGTCTCCTCCGTCAGATACACCTTCTTATTCCCGTCCTTGTAGTATACGCCGCTGTTTGCAAGAGAACCTGCAACCCAGCAGTTATTCTCCTTATTATAGGAAAATGTGGTATATCCCGGCCAGGTACCCTTCACCGGATCATAGCCGTACTCCTCCACGGTGCGTTCCTTGCTTACAGAGGTTCCGTTCTCTATCTTGGACTTGTAGCAGTAATACTGTTTTCCGTCATTCGGAAGCCGTACCACTGCATCCTTGAATACAAGAGACGGCTGCTCACCCTGTTCGATGGTTTCTGCCAGTGTCACGCCCGGATAGTAATACTCATACTTGTTATAATACCGTCCGTCAAACCAGCAGTTGTACATATACCCCACATTTCCCATGTAGGATGCGCCTTCGGTGGTGGCACCGTTGTCATAGAGATAGGTGTAGCCCTCAGCCGAACCGCCGAAGATCGATGTAACGACCACAAGCTTCACATATGAGCCTTCACCCACCTGCTTACGGATCTTCGCCCAGGTAAGCTTGGGGATAGTCTTTCCGGCATCCGTATCAACAGTGAGCTTTCCGTAATCGCAGATACGGGTCTTCACATCTGTCATATTGATCTTCGTGCTGGCATCCTTTGCGGACTTATCAAAGGTAAATGTATACAGGATCTGATTCTGGTTGATCCCCTGGCCGCCGCCGCTTCCCTGGCCGCCGTAGGATTTGGTGGTTCCCTTGTAGGTAATATCCGTCAGCCAGTGAGAGGATGCATTTCTTGCAGTGGTTACACTGGGATCCAAACGCTTCGCCACTGCAGACATCTCTCCCGGAAAGCCCACGGAATCCAGACGATAGGGATACAGGGCCGACATCAGCATGGATTTGCTGTTCCTTCTGGAGTAGGGTTCCTGGATATAATATCTCTGATCGATATGCGGAGATGTGGAAATGCCGTAATACGGAGCTCCGTCCAGCTTATACAGATCTCCCAGGATATAGACTCCGCTGTACAGGCAGATGCTTCCAAGTCCCGTCTGAACCGCATCCAGCTTGTCGAAGAATGCACTTTTCCCCTTTGCATAGGTGTCGATGAGGTAATCCACATCGTCAACCACCTTCTTTACCTTTACCTTTACGCCGGTTTCTTCCGTCTTATAATTCTTCCGGTAGGTGACCTCACCTGTGGTAAGGTTCGTTACCGGCGTGGTAGAGGTTATGGTCCTTTGCTGGAGGATCAGCTCCCCGCCGTCCGTGTTGGAGCCGGCAGCGATATAACCGCCCTTCACGCGAAGAGTCTTCTGATTCACATATTTCACATCCTCGTACCTGGTGGTGACAGGAGCGATGCTTCCGCCGGAGGTACTGTAGACTGAGCTTTTATCCACAAAGCCGAAGCTGTCCGGATCCGGATTGTCCGTAGCAATGAAAAAGAAATCATTGAAAGGATCCAACAGCGGTGTGATGGTGTATGTAAATGTGGTATCCACGGATTCAAGGGACTTTACCAGTGCGCCGCTCTTCTTTGCAGCACCTGCCCTCACTCCCTTCTTTCCGTTCTTCACCCAGGCTCCGTCTTTTCCGACCTTGGAACCCTTCACGGTCTTTCCCGTCACAAGGTATCCCCTGGAATCGAAATAATAGCAGTATCCGTCGATCCAGAGCCATCTGGATTTCGGATACCAGCCGGTCTTCTCACTGTACCACCAGCCTTTTTTGTCCTTATGCCAGGCACCCTTCGCATTCCGTCCGTCCCAGGCACCGTCCGCCTTCAGCCAGTAGCCGTCAATATACTCTCCCGCTGCCATGGTCCCATCCTTACGGAAGAAATACCATTTACCGGAGATCTTCTTCCAGCCGGTCGTCATATAGGCACTCTTATCCAGGTAATACCAGTAGCCCTTCCACTTCTTCCATGCAGATGTGACCGCCGTACCGTCCGCCTTCGCAAAGGCCCACTTCGATCCGCTCTGGATCCAGCCCGTCTGCATCAGTCCGTTTGTGTTGAAATAATACCATTTTCCGGAAATGCTCTTCCACCCCTTGGTAAGCGCTCCGGTCTCCCCATAGAAGCTGACACCGTCCGCAGCCTGCACCCAGCCCAGCTGTTCCTCAGCCGCCTCGGAAACATCCGACGAAGGCATGGAAAAGGCTGTTACGGAAAATGCCGCTGCCAGAAATACAGCCAACCATTTTCTGCTCTTTCCTCTCTTCATGATAACCCCTCCCGATTCCCTGTAACATAAGCTATTCTCATTATAACAAAAAAGCGGCTGTCAGTCATCCTCTCTCTTCTTCAACGTTTTGATCAGCTCATTGATCCTGTCATAATTCCCTGGCTGATGGGGAAATGTGCATTCCCTGCAGCTCTTCACTTTCCGCCCGTCCTTCTCGATCATCCTGTAATTGCCGATACACTCATAGGGATAGAGCGGACAGTAACAGAAAAGACAGTTGAGTTCCCCCTCCATTTCATGGCAGGGATAGTATTTACATTCCTTATTGGAAAAAAACCTATGTGAGTTTTCCATCTGCCACCTCTTTCATACGCCTGATAAATGCGGTAACAAACCGCGGATCCGATCCGTAATAAAAATGCGGGAAGCCCCAGATACCATTCTGCTCAGCATGAATACAGCTCCAGGTATCCGGCCTGTAGGGTTTTCCCGCCACACAGGCAGTGCCGGCCGAGGTACTGTCATAATAATGGAACTCATGCCCCTTCATTCCTTCAAGGCTGCGATACAGTTCATCCCCCGAAGCATCCTCCACACTGCGGATATCCATATAACCAAAGCGGACCAGATGCCCCGTGTAGCTGCACGCACCGTCGATCACACCTGCCATCTGATAGGATGCTCCTTCCGGATCCCTTACTTCTCTGTGCAGGTACATAAAGCCACCGCATTCCGCCAGGCTGGGTATTCCCCGTTCTATGGTATTTCTTACCGATTCCAGCATGGAACCGTTCTCACTGAGTTCTTTTAGATATAACTCCGGATACCCTCCACCGAGAAGGATCCCGTCCGCATCCTCCGGAACCTCCTCATCCGTGAGAGGTGAGAAGTAACGGATCCGGACGCCCTGTTTCAAAAAGAGCTCCAGGTTGTCCCTGTAATAGAAGCAGAAGGCCTCATCCCTTGCGACTGCAAGGGTAAGCCCGTCACCCGAGCAGAGCTCGGCAGGACTCTTCGAAGCGATCTCAACCGAAGGTGCAGCCTCCATGATGCGGATCATTTCATCCATGTCCACGCTTTTCTCCATCTGCTCCGCAGCCGCCTTTATTCCGGCCCGGAGGCTTTCTATCTCACCCGGCAGCTTCAGTCCAAGATGTCTGCTCTCAACAGAGAGCTCCGGCCTCTTCGGAAGATACCCGAGTAAGCGGATCCCGGTTCCCCACTCCTCCAGCTTCTGTTCCAGCACCGGCTTCAGTCGGTTGTAGTACCCTTCGCCGATCTTATTGAGAAGGATACCACGGATCAGATGTGAGGTGTCATCCAGCAGCACCCCTCGCAGCATGGACAGCACGGTCCTACCGACCCCGGTGACATCAACGATCAGAATCACCGGAGTCATGGTAACCTGCGCGGTCTCATAGGCCGAGCCTTCGATTCCGTCCAGCCTCGCGCCGTCATAGATTCCCATAGCCCCTTCGATCACCGCATAATCGTCTCCGCAGCCGGCAAGGATCTCCCGTACACCGTCTGTCCCTGCAAAATAGGTATCCAGATTCCGGCCGGAAATCCCGAGAACTGTTTCATGAAACATGGGATCGATGTAGTCCGGGCCGCATTTATAGGACAGCGGATGAAGTCCTCTCCTTTTCAGGGCTTCCAATGCTGCCAGGGTGACCGTGGTCTTCCCGCTATGGCTCCTGCACGCCGCAAACATGATCCTTTTTGCTTGGATTTCCTGTTTCATCTGACTTTATCCCCATCATATCGTAAATGAAAAGATCCAGACCGGATTCTGCCCCTGCAGCATATGATACGCTCCGACCTGATTTACCTCGCTGACAGAAAGCATTATTGTCCGCTCATCTGAGGTCTTATAGCTTTCCAGCAGCTTCTGAACCTCTCCCATGGTTTCCATGCTCACAGCGTTGATCACATAACGGATCCCCGTTCCCTTCGAAGTCAGCAGCTCCAGGATCTCCCGAAGCCTTCCCCCACTGCCGCCAATGAATACCGCATCCGGTTTCGGAAGCTCCTTAATGAGGGCGGTTGCTTCCCCTTCCAGCACCGTGACATTTCCTGTCCCTGCCGCCTTCAGATTCTCCCGGATCAGCGAAGCCGCCTCCGTTTTTCTCTCCATGGTATATACCTTAAGACTCGGATGGAGCGCCGCAGCTTCGATGGCAACCGATCCGGTCCCTCCGCCGATATCATAAAGCACATCCCCTTCTCTCGGTTCCAGACGCAGGATGCTCTCATGGCGGACACATTCCTTGGTCATGGGCACCTTCGAACGGAGGAACTCCGTATCTCTCTTCACCGGCAGAAGCGGTCTTCTCTCCGGCGCGCGGTTACGGATCAGAACAGTGGGAATGCCTTCCACTCCATAAGAAGCCGCTTCCTCAAAGGACAGTTCCTCTATCCGCTCTGTATCGTAGGAGAGATCCGCCCCCACAAAGACAGTCCCCTGCAGCCCGGCTTCCATAAGCCGCTTTGCCACCTCCGATACATCCCTTCCGCCGGAGAGCAGGGAGAATACCTTCTCATGATACCGCACCTCTCTCACCAGTGCCCCGTAGTCCGTCTCCTCATTCTTTCCATGGAGACTGAACAGCACAGCGTTCTCATAGCTCTCCCCCAGCTTCGCCGCAAGATATGCAACAGAGGAAATGCCCGGAAGCACCCGTACCGAAAGCCGACTCCTCCACGCCTTCAGCGCATGTATCATCCTCTTCGCACCACTGTAGAAGCCGGAATCTCCGGAATAGAGGATCACCGCATGAGTGAAGTCCTCCCGCTCCAAAACAGGGATGATCTCTTCCGCGCGGTACATCCCGTATTTTCTCTCCGCCGGAATATCTTCCAGACTCTCCAGCAGCCGCTTTGCTCCGAACACTGCGTCCGCCGAACGGATCGCATCCTCCGCTTCCATGGTACGGCAAGCCCGCGAGCCCATTCCTATGCCCACGACGGAGATCATCATTTCCTCTTTTTCATCCGGCAGGGGACAGTCCGACAGAAGAAGGCGTTCCGCTTCTTCCACTCCGACTCCTTCCTCTTCCACAGGTCTTTCGATCACATGAAGACGTACCGAAACATTTCGTGCAGCCTCCGCCTTTGCTTCAAAACCGCCGGCTGTCCCGCTGTCCTTCGTTACCAGATGACGGATGGCATACTGCCTCAGGACCGCCTCATTGCACTCCCTGGTGAAGGGACCGTGCATGGCGATGATATGATCTCCTTCGATTCCTTCCGACATACACATTTCCAGGCTTTCCACGGTGGGAAGGACCCGTACATAGGTCCGTCTTCTCGTTTCCGCCGAAACGGTCTCACAGTATTTATGAAGTTCCTTACTGCCTGTGGTAAGCAGGATATTTCCTTCGGTCTCTTCCAGTGCCGTGGCGCAGTCCGCAATGTCCGTATATATGGACGCATCCTTTCCGGTCATACCGCTCTTCCCTCTTACGACCCGGATATAGGTAAGTCCCAGCGTCCCGGCCGCCCTTTTGATATTCTCCGTCACTTCGGTGGCATAGGGATGTGTGGCATCCACCACCGTACCATCCTCCCCCTCAAAGCAGCCCCTGAGATATCCGGCCATCTCATCCGCATCCATACGTCCCACATGCAGCAGGGCGAAGGGACTGTCTTCCATCATTTCCTTCCCATACTCACTGGCAACACATACCACATGCTGCAGCTTCCTCCGGGCGAGGGCGGATGAAAGCATTCTTCCTTCCGTTGTTCCCGAAAAAATAACTACCTTCTTCATAGCTTATATCCTCTGGGCGTGATCAGCCGTCCATCCGAGATCCTTGTCCGGGAATTCCCGATGAATACCGTCACAAACATATCCACCTGCTCCTCCGTCAGTTCCCGGAGTGTGCAGACCTTCTTCTCACATCCGTCTCTTCCGATATTCCTTACGTATCCGCAGGCCGTATCCGGCGGCAGCTTCTCCGCCAGGATACCGCAGGCCTTCCTTAGATGATCCGTCCGCTTATGACTGGCGGGATTATAGATCACGATACAGAAATCTCCCTCCGCCGCACAGTGTAGTCTCCTCTCGATCAGCTCCCAGGGAGTTAAAAGATCACTGAGACTTATGGTACAGAAATCATGACTGATGGGTGCCCCCAGAACGGCCGCTCCCGCAAGGGCTGCCGTAACCCCGGGAACGACCTCAACATTCCCAAAGCCCTCTCTTTCCGCCACCTCCAGCAGAGGCGATGCCATACCGTACACGCCCGCGTCCCCGCTGCAGACCAGAGAGACGATCTTCCCCTCCTTTGCCAGAGCCACACATTTCTCACAGCGGGCGATCTCCTCCCGCATACCGCTGGGAAGGTATTCCTTCTCCGGAAATGTATCGCGGATCAGATCGATATACACCTTATATCCCACGATGATATCGCTTTCTTCCAGGGCCTCTCTCCCCAAATCCGTCATCATCCGCCGGTCACCGGGACCGATCCCCACTACATAAATCTTTCCCATATCATATCTTCCTTTTCGCAATGGCGATGGTCATTCCGTTCTCCGACCGTTTCCTCAGGATCAGCTCCGCTCCGGGACCTGCCCCCAGAACTGCCGCCCGTTCACAAACATTGTCCACACCCACCTGTTCCCGGACGAACTCCGATGCGGTAAAGCTTCCCTCCGCCTTCTCCAGCAGTTCCCGGTCAAAGGAAAGGACCGGGATCCTGTAACGGTCCCGGAGAGCCAGTATGGCTTCCTCATCCTCCTTCAGGTCTATGGTACAGAGTGCAAATACATCCTGATCATCGATGCCCGTCTCTCTCAGGATCTCCAGAAAGAAAGCCTCTGCCTCAGCACGGTCTTTATTCTTCTTCATCCCGAGACCCACGGTATACGGCTTCGGCCGGAGAAGCAGCGAGCACTGTGCCTCGGTTTCATCCGCAATGATCACATCCACCGGCTGCTCCGGAGGATAGTTCTTTATGGAAAGCGTTACCTTCTTATCTTCCAGTGCCTTTACGGAAACCCTCCGGATCCCTTCCCGGTCCGTTATGGTCAGCCGGTTCTCCACGGCAAAGCTGTCCACGGAGAAGGCGTCATTTCTGTCTGTAGCAGTGGTGATCACCGGAACGGCTCCCAGCAGCTCTGCCAGTTCAACAGCCCATTTGTTTGCACCTCCCGCATGTCCCGACAGGATCGGGATCACGAACTCTCCCGTATCATCGATCACCACCACAGGACAGTCCGAAAGCTTGTCCTTCGGCAGTCCCGCCAGGGCTCTTACGGCGATGCCCACAGCGCCGACGAACAGCAACCCGTTTCCCGGCTGAAAGACGCTCTCCGTCCATGCGCCCACCGACAGATCAGTCCTCTGAAACCCCTTCTCCGGCTCAATTGAACCCGATGAAAGGTAGGCCTCCGGCCCCTCCTGACCGATCTCCCGGTATCCCCGGCCGATTCTATCTATGACCTTTTCCCCGTTACGGGTAAAGCATATGGCTATCTTCCTCATATCCTATTCTTCCTTCGCAGCTCTATATCCCGTTGAAAATGTAGGGTCATACAGCCTCGACCTTTCATAGTCCCGATGGCCCACCACAGCTCCAACAAGTACGACGGCAGTTTTCGTCACACCTTCTCTTGCAGCCGTTTCCGCCAGATCCTTCACCGTACAGAGAAGCCGTTTCTCCTCCGGCCAGGTGGCCTTATAGACGATGGCCGCCGGTGTCTCGGGAGCATAGCCACCCCGGATCAGCTCTTCTGAAAGCTTCTCCAGCATTCCCGAGCTGAGATATACGGCCATGGACGCCCCATGGGAAGCCAGCAGCTCCATGCGTTCCTTCTCCGGTACTCCGGTCCGGCCCTCCAGTCTGGTGATGATCAGGGTCTGGGAAACACCCGGCAGAGTGTATTCCAGATTCAGATCTGCCGCCGCTCCGAAGCAGGCGCTGACCCCCGGACAGGAGGCATAGGCGATCCCTTCCCTGTCCAGAAGATCCATCTGCTCCCGTACCGCTCCATAGAGACTGGGCTCTCCGGTATGAAGACGGACCACTTCCTTCCCTGCCCTGCAGGCGGTGATCATCACCTGCATAACCTCCTCCAGAGTCATCAGCGAACTGTCATACCGCTCTGCAGCAGGATCCGCATAATCCAGAAGCTGCCTGTTCACCAGACTTCCTGCATAGATCACCACATCCGCCTTCTTCAGCAGCTCCGCTCCCCGGACCGTAATGAGATCCACCGCACCCGGTCCGGCACCCACAAAGTTTACCATCTCTTATTTCCTTTCAGCTTCTTTCCGTTCCCTTAGCTTCCTCCAGAAGTCTCTCAGCCCCCTCTGTTTTTCCCAGAAGGCCGAATCTGTTGGAATACATCATACACTGGATCTCGATCTGCCCCGCGCCTCTTTTATCCAGATAAAATGTAACGCGCTCCATGATCAGCCGGAAGCAGGTCTCCCTGATTCCTTCTTCGTCAAGGATCTCTATGGCCTCTTCCGTTGAAACACAGTCCAGGATCCTGCGGACCGTATCTTTGGAGGCCCCGGCCCTTACAGACGCAGCCGCCATCAGCTCCATCCTGCAGTCCGCTTCCGCGGAATGTGTGTTCATGATCCCGCCGGAAAGCTTCACCAGCTTCCCCACATGGCCTGTAAGGAGCAGCCTGGGGAAGCCCAGCTCCACAGCCATATCCACGGTATCCCCGATGAAATTGGAACATTTGACTGCCCGATCCAGGTCAAAGCCATAGGTATCTCTCATGAACGCCAGGCCGTAATTGCCCGGTGAGATCACCGCCACGTCCCTTCCCATGGCCCTGTGCTGACGCAGCTCCACCCGTATGGAATCCAGAAGAGCTTTCTTACTCATAGGCTCCACGATGCCGGAGGTTCCTATGATGGAGATGCCCCCTTCGATCCCAAGCCTGGGATTAAAGGTCTTCTCAGCCAGCCTACGCCCCTCCGGAACGGAAATGATGACCGAAAGCGACCCCTCATGATCGAAGAGCTCCATGACCTGACGGACCTCCTGCCCGATCATCTGTCGCGGCACCGAATTGATGGCTGCCGCTCCCACCGGCTGATCCAGCCCCGGACGGGTCACTCTCCCCACGCCTTCTCCACCATCGATCAGAACCCTTTCATCCGCTTCCGAAGCATAGCTCACCGTTGCCGTGATCAGGGTTCCGTTGGTGATGTCCGGATCATCTCCCGATTCCTTTCTCACGGAACAGGCCACAAAGTCTTCCCCGATCCGGATATCCTCTATCTTCGGACTGTACCGGATGCCGGCCGGCGTTTCGATATCGATATGATCTAATTTCTGTCCCCCCAGGAGCATATATGCCGCTGCCTTCCCGGCTGCCGCCGCACAGCTTCCCGTTGTAAAACCTTTCTTCATTCCGCTCTCCGTTCAAAGAATGATCATGACATGGAGTAAAGCACTGCGTTGCAGATGGCAGCCGCTATGGTGCTTCCGCCCTTTCTTCCCCGGTTGATGATATAAGGCACCTCAGAATCCAGGAAGAGCTCCTTGGCTGCCACCACATTTACAAAGCCTACCGGGACCCCGATGACAAATGCCGGTGTATAGATACCTTCCTTCATCATTTCATAAAGCCGGATCAGTGCTGTGGGTGCATTTCCTATGGCAAAGATCACCCTGCCTTCCAACCTCGCTGCCTTCTCCATGGAGACCGCCGCCCGGGTGATCCCCCTTTCCTTCGCTTCCTTTGCAACCTCTTCATCCGCCATAAAGCAGATACACCGTCCGCCGTAGGCTTCCAGT
>CADBRW010000055.1 GCA_902797155.1 uncultured Lachnospiraceae bacterium | reverse complement strand
TCTTCTACAGGGCCTTTTTTTACTGATTTTCGCAGCTCTGATTTCCTACTGTGCAGGAAGTCTTGCATGCGGACTGGCAGGATGTCTGGCACTCGCCACAACCGCCGTGCTCCTGTGTCTCCTGATATGTGGACTCTGTTAAAGTCTGAATTCTCTCCATGATTTTCTCCTCCGTTTACTGTCCTTTTTCCTAAAAAGGACATAATACTGTGACATTATAACATATTCCCATATAAATGCAAACAAAAATTACGTTACGGTCATGCACGCAGGACCGGGATCAGCTCATCCGCCCGATCCAGGATCAGATCCGCATGCTCCCTGACCACATCATTCGGCTGGATCAGATCCACCACCATAACGGTGAAGAGACCCGCCCTTCCTGAGGAAACCACACCGTTGATGGAGTCCTCGACTCCCACCGCTTCCTCCGGAGCAACCCCCAGCCGCTCACAGGCCGCCTGGTAAATGTCCGGATTCGGCTTTCCTCTGGGAACACTGTCGCCATATACGATCTCATCAAAATAGTCGTAGAGTCCATGGCGTTTCAAATGATACTCAGCACGTTCATGTGCCGTGGATGTGGCCAGTCCGATCCGGAAATTCTCTGCCTTCAGGAAGTCCAGAAGCTCCATGATCCCCGGCTTCACATCATAGCCCGGATCTCTTCCGTAGGCATCCACTCCTGCGTTCACGCCCTCACGGAATACCATGTAATCGATGTCGGTGCCGAACATTTCCTCGAAATGCCTTCGGTTGGTCTCCTTCGTCCCGCCGGCGATCCGGTTACAGAAGGGCTCCACAAGCTCATCCGGAAGCCCGTATTTCGCGGCCTCCCGGTGTTCCATCATCCGATAGATCCGTTCCGAATCGAAGATAACACCGTCCATATCAAAAACAACAGCTTTATACTTTCCCATAGATCCTCTCTTCCGTTCACCGGCCGCGTCAGCCCATTTCCCTATAAGAACAGCGCGGGCGATGAACCCGCGCTGTCCCATCTTATTTGTGAGTATTTCTCATTTCTTTTGGTTACTTCTGGCTCCAGCTCTTCTTGCGGATGATCAGGATGATCAGTGCAAGCAGAACTGCTGCGCCACAGCCGATCACGATCCACCACCAGTTGAACTTGGAACCGTAGACAAATGTCCACTCAATCTTGGACTCGTTGCCGGCCTCATCATGAGCCTTAACAACCAGGCTGTAATCACCGGACTCCTCAACCTTGAAGCTGGAGGTGTTACCGCTGAGATCCATTTCCTTGCCGTTCAGACTTACGGAATCAAGTGTATCCTCATCGATCTGAAGTGATACGGAGATGCTCACCGGCTCCTCGATCCGCTGCTGGTCCTCAATACCGCTGATGATGATCGTCGGAGCGATCTGATCCAGCTGGAAGGTTACTTCCTTGCTGGAGGTGTTGCCAAGCTCATCTGTAGCGGTTACACGAAGTACGTGTGAACCGTCTGTCAGATTTGCCATTCCGTCATAAACCGTACCGTCAAGATAGATGGTCACATCACATACGGTCAGGTCACGAACCAGATCCTCTTCATCGATATCCCATACAAACTTGTTCAGCTTCTTGCCGTCATACTTGGAAAGATCACCGATCTCCGGAGCTGTCTTGTCAATCGTGAAATGTACCGACTGCTTCGCTTCATTTCCGGCCTTATCCTTGGAAGTGATATTGATATCATAGATACCGTCTTCCTTGAATACCTGTGCGATATTGACCTCGCGGCTGCTGTTCGCATTGAACGGATCGATCTTTACAGGATTCTTCTTGCCGTCGATATCAAGTCTTGTTCCTTCGATGGTCAGCTTGTTGCTTGTATAGAAGTTCTCTGTTACCAGGATGCCCATCTCAACGTCCGTCTTGGTCTTATCGTAATTCTTAACACCACTCAGAACGATGGTCGGAGCTGTTGCATCCAGTATGAAGTTGTAGGTTGTATTGGCCTTGTTGCCTGCTTTGTCTTCCGCCTCAAACTCGAAACGATACTGTCCGTCTTCCGTGAAATGCTCGGACATGCTGGAGTCAGCACCGGACGCCTTGAAGTCAACCGTACGAAGCAGGGTCTCGCCTGATCCGTCAACCTTCTTGTAAACTCTTACAACTGCCTTCGGCATATCACTGTAGAAGGCTTCACGTACGCTGTAGGAAATGTTGATCGCTTCCGTTGTGGTTCCGCCTTCTGCAGCACCGCTGATCCGGAGCTCCGGAGCGGTCTTGTCTACCCGGAAGGTAGCAGAATGCTTCGCGCTTTCATTTCCTGCCTTGTCAACTGCAACAAATGCAATATCATAATCTGCCTCTGTAGAGAAGTCCTGAGATCCTTCAGCCACCTTGGTCTCGGTGGAGGAACCACCGCCGCCCGGAGGTGTGATCTTCAGGATCCTTGTAAGGTCTTCGGTATCCTTGTACGAATCCGATACCGTAACCGCTACGGTTGCGTTGGAATTCAGGTAGCGTGTCTCTCCACCGCTGGTGAAGGAGCTTGCATTCAGCGTAGTCGTAAGTGTCGGCTTGGTTCTGTCGATCACGAACTCAACCGTCTGAACCGTAGAGGAGTTACCCGCCTTATCCCATGCGGTGATGGCGATGGTATGATTACCCTCGGTCTTTGCCAGATAGGACTCAAGGAATTCGTCAATCTTGTCACTGTCGAAATTCTTCAGATCAACTATCGGCTTATCACTTGCGGAATCCGTAACCAGAATTCTTGTCAGGTTATAATCCTGTGCTGTAAGAGACATCTCCACATCATCATTGAAGTACTGAGCGTAATCATACTTAAGCCCTGTATCCTCATTGTTGTATGTAGCATGATATCTGTCAAACTTTGCTGCATCAGTGGG